>JAFGVO010000162.1 GCA_016937935.1 Deltaproteobacteria bacterium
AGCACGTTCTGTTTATTTCAGCGCGAGCCGAATCGCATCTCCCCGCAGGTGCAACGATTTATTTGATCTTGAATCAATGTGATGCTGCTAATAGCCCAAAATGCCCTGCAAAACAAAAGCGAAATCTACACTTTTGACAATCACTTTAAACTAATGAAAAAACCACTGAAACTAAAACTTGTAGACTAAAACTTGCAGATTGATACATTACCAGTTTATTTTTTTGTGCGGGTCTGTTCCCCAAAGCAGTTGAGGGTGCCGTTTTGTTTTATTGCGCAGGTGTAGTTGTGACCGCTCGAGATTGATATGAATGGGCCTTGTGGTATTGATGTTGTGTCAATGTTGCCCTGACAGTAGAGCTCCCCGTCTTTTTTTATTGCGCACATGTGATAATCCCCTGCCCCAATATTAATGAACTCACCATATGGTTCATCGCTCTGTCCACTGCTGTTGTCACCAAAACAGGTTATTGTTCCATCTGTTTTTAATGCACAGGTGTAGGCTGCGCCACTTGAGACTTCAACAAAGTCCGTACCTTGAGGAAGGGTTGACTGACCTTTTAAATTGCTTCCAAAACATTTAAGTGCACCTTCTATTGTTATTCCACATGAATGATAGTATCCAGTTGAAATCTGTCTGAAAGTATCATCAGGGGCATCTGTCTGGGTGTCTGTATTTCTTCCCCAGCATAGAACTTTACCATCATCCCTAACTGCACAGCTATGATAATTATCGGCATCAATCTGCGTAAAATTACCTGTAGGAGAATCTGTCTGTCCGTCATAGTTTCCGCCCCAGCACTTAATTGTTCCATCCTGTAAAAGTCCGCACGAGTGAATTATTCCGTTTGCGACAGATGTAAATTTATCATTTGGAACATCCATCTCACCATGGAGATTATCTCCGCCAAAACAGGTTACATGATTATCGCTTTCTACTTCACAAATATAACTTATCCCTGCTGCCACCTCTAAAACAGTGCCTGATGGAGGCTCTGATTCTCCGTTTGTATTATTTCCAAAGCATGTAACTACGCGATCAAAACCAACCATGCAGTTATGATAATCTCCCGCATTAATATCAAAATATCTACCTGCCGGGGCATCAATCTGGTTGTATGCATTACTTCCAAAACAAATAATTGTATCATCATCTTTAATTGCACAGGTATGAAACTCCCCGGCTGTTACTTTTTTATAAATACCCGGAGGAACATCACACTGACCATAGTCGTTAAACCCTTTGCAAATCAGTGTGCCTGATTCATTTATTCCGCAGGCGTGAAAACCTCCGGCAGCAACATCAACATAATTATCAACAGGAAGCTGCTGCTGATTTTGAGCGTCACTTCCCCAGCATTTAATCTCTTTTGTATCAGTAACACCGCATGAAAACCGTTCCCCTAAAGATAATTTTTTAAAAGTATTATCAGGAGGAGATGACTGGTCATAAGTATCATCCCCAAAGCATACCGCCTTTTTATCTGAATCAAGTGCACAGCAGTGATAAGCCCCGCACTCGATATTACTGAAATTACCTGCCGGTGCGTACTTCTGACCTTCTGAATTATCGCCAAAACAGGTTATTGAATGATCAATTATTATGCCGCAAGTATGATTCCTCCCCGCAGCTATCTCTTTAAAAGATTTTAAAGGCGGAAGTGACTCTCCGTAATTATTGCTGCCAAAACAACTCAATGTTCCGTCAACCTTTAAAACTGCGGTGTGAGAACCTCCTGCACTTATGGCTACAGATTCAAGAAGACACTTTTTAGACAGATCATCATACTGCCAGCCAAATTCACAACTCCAGTCACAATCATCAGGAGTGCTCCATCCATTGTCAGATGAATAAGTAATTGCAACAGGGGCAATATGCGAAATAGAGTGAGACTCATAAACCAAAGCGCAGTCAACATCTTTACTATTTATGCACACACCGGACTCTCTGATAAAGTCAGGTTTACAAACACACTCAAAACCATCACTACCATCCACACAATCTTCAACACTCTCATCACATTGAGAGCAGATATTATCTGTAGAAGTTGCTGTATCAGAGTCAGAATCACTCTCAATATATTGAGAATCGGTTTCATCACTCCCTTTATCAAAAGTGTCAGAGTCTGTGTCCACTGTGCCGTTTGAAACTTTACTGCATCCTGATATGTAAAAAGAAAAAACAAAAAAGAGACCGAAAAATATTTTTAGATAATTACCCATCATCACTATTGTAAATTGTACAACTAAGAATTTACAGAACTTTTTAAGAAGATACACATTATTAATTTACAACAGAGCTGTACCCTCACCTTTTGAAGATGCGAGAGGCCTTTTCTTAATCTGCTCAAGCTGCTTAAGCCGCTCCTCCGAAATTGAGGCTATTATTTCTAAAATCTGGGGATGGGTCATGATCAGTTCATTAAAACGGCTTCGAGGCAGCATCAGCATTCGCGAATCTGTTAAAGTTGTAACTGTTGCGGTAGCACTTTTTTTAGTAAGTAGTGAAATTTCACCAAAAATATCACCAGGATAAAGACGGGCAATTTCGATTTTATTTTCGTCCTTATCTTTTCCTGTGACAGAGGCTTCACCGGAAACTAAAAGAAACATACCTTCAGGCATGTTGCCTTGAACTACAATATCCTGATCCTTCTTGTAAAAAAACGGATCAAATTTTTCCATGAGAGATTTCTGCTCATCTCTTGTAAAGGGTGTAAAAAGCGGAGAGGTGAGCATAAGATTGTTTAGAAGTCGCTCTTCGGCAAATCTTATTAAATCAGCTTCAACATCCGGGAACTCATCTTTTAATGCTCTAAGCTGCTTATTGGTAATCTCAAACATTCGACAGGGCTCTGCAGCAACAACTGTCGCCTGCCTCACCCCGGGAACTATTACCGCCATCTCTCCAAAAAAGGCACCTTCCTCAAGAACTGCCAGGCTCTCTTCATTTTTAAATATTTCAACACTGCCCGAAATAATAATAAAAAATGAATCACCCTCTTCGCCATCATTTATGATTGTCTCAAGTGGAGCATACTCTTTTAAATCAAGCTGCTTGACAAGAGCATTAAATGTGTCCTCACCAAGACCGGAAAACAGAGGAATATGAGGCAGTTCTTCAACAACAACAGAAGGTCGTGTCATTCTTACAACAATATTTTTATCACCATCAACAGGTTCTAAAACTTCAATAATCTCATCATCATCGTCGTCATCATCATCGGGTATTTCCCCAGGTTCGTCTTCTTCAAGATCATATTCTTCAATTTCATCAAAAGATATTGAAAGCTCCAGCACTTCATCGGTATCAATTTCTATTTCATCTGAATCTAACTCATCTGGTTCTATTTCTGCCAGAGGCGCCGGTGCAAGAGATGGAAGCTTTAAACCATATTTTCTATTATGAAGTTCTGTCTGAATATTTCTCGTTTCAGCATCATCTGGAAACATTTCAAGAACAACCCTGCATAGAGCAATTGCCTGAAGAAGCTTTCCATCGCATGAATAGTGCTCAATAGCCATCAGGTAAACTTTTTTTGCATCTTCAGGCAGATTCATTTTTCTGCACAGATCGCCAATTTTTATCATGATGTTATGATCATCAGGAAAGGCTTCAAGAATATCGCTGTAAATTGAAAGGGCCTTATTATATTTACCCTTCTCATAATAATTCTGTGCTTTATCTTTATATTTTCGAAGCTTGGACTCTTTAATTATTGTGCTCTTCATAGAGAATTCCCATGTAATTTCATTGGTATCTGTACTGATAATAAGAATACTCCAATAACTGGCCTTAAGCAAAAATATTTATTTCTATTTATCAGGCAGAATATCAGGCAAAAAGAATTTTAAAAAGTGACCTTATGTAGCTCTTTGTGTCCATGAGTACAAATGAACAGGAGGCAATAACTTCAGCAGTTACCTCTTTACAGCTTCTGTAGTCATCACTGTAACCGATCGTTGGCCCTTCACCATTGCAAAGCTGGTCTGACAAACAGTCACTGTCACTCAAACAGACCTTCTCGCAGGAATAACTGCCATATTCACTGTTAAATACACATGCGGAGCCATCAAGACACTGCAGTTTATCAGACTTTTCGTCACAGGTGTCTCCATCAGCGATATTTAGTGATTCTCCGCAGTAAGTAAGGCCAAATCTTCCTGAATAACAGGCCAGCCCACCATTACAGTCCTCTTTACCAGGCCTGCACTCTTGAGAATTAAAACAGTTTAAAAAAAGTGAGTTGCAATTATTGAAAATACAGTCGAAGATCTCCTCCCCTGAAGATTGAGAGCAATACTGAACTCCGCAATTAACAAAATCAAGGAGTAAAACAGCCTCATCAAAAGCCATAGTGCTGTAGCAGTTATTTATGCAGACCGAATCTGATGAGCCACAACTTATTACACAGTCATATCCGTTCTCACAAGTTGAGGTTTTACAAATATTATTGTCACAGCTGCCCGTGCCTGAACATGCATCATCACAAAGACAGAGGTTGCTATTTTCAATACATGAAGCATTACCACCACCTGTTCCACTATCTGTAACAGCTAAAATCCATTGAACATATTTATCAACCCTTGTACTTAAATAATTGCCAATACACTTATTATCCATGTCTTCACCTGCATATGACACAATATTACTTATCACAGCAATCAGACTTAAGCCCTCATCAGATACAGAAATTACAGCACCACCTGAATCACCAAAGCAGATACCTTTCATTTCAGAGGCATCCCATGAAGATGAAATTACAAGCCTCCCTGTATTATCAATAATTATATCAGCAGATCTCCTGACCCCGCTGTAATGATTATCATCCTGACCATAGCCCACATATTTAGCCCGCTGTCCCGGTAAATTATCGATGGAGCTTTTATTTAAATTTATTGGAGTTATTTTTGAGGTATCCCCCTCAATCTTTAAAATGGCAATGTCATTTAAATATGCATCCAGAATAAAATCAGGATGAATGAAAATCTCTTTTACATCAAAGTAGTCAAGTACAGATTTATCCCCTTCATAAGTTTGAAGAAAAAATTGAAACTGCCCTGGAAGTTTATCCATGACACAGTGAGCAGCAGTTAAAACATATGACTTGTCAATCAGCTCTCCGGTACAAAAAGGTGTGAGTGTCTTATTTTTTTGCAATCCTCCAACAGCTGTAAAATCATTTTCAATATCCCCTCCAAGTATTTTTGAAGGTGAATAAAGAAGATCTGCAGAAGGAGAATCTTCACAACCGGAGATGATTCCTGTAAAAAAAAGAACAGTAATAAAAGAAATTATCAGGCACCGCAGCATTTTTTATACTTTTTACCGCTTCCACAGGGGCAAGGTTCGTTTCTTCCAACTTTGGGAGTTTCACGAACAAAGGTAGGATTTTTTACAAAATCACCATCCATAAAATACCAGCGCCCCTCATATTTCTGAAATAAAGCAACCTCGTGGTGATCCTGCTTTTTGCCGTCAACAGTATACTTTGCAATAAACTCAATTTTACCGCCTTCATCATTTTCACCGCCGTTAGATTTATTTACAAGTTCAAACCCAAGCCACTTAGACTCTTTAGCCCACTTTAAAGTAGCCTTTTCATCAAAGTCATTTTCACTTTGGGGATGACGGGTCTCATTTATGTAATCAATATCTGCAAGTGTAAACGCCGTGTAGCGGGAGCGCATAAGCTCCTCTGCAGTTTTAGGAAACTCTTTTTTTTCAATAAACGGTCCGCAACACTCTTCATAATTTTTACCGGACTGACATGGACAGGCTTTTGACATATAAAATACTCCTTGCAAAATATCATTTGCGAAAAAAAACTAATATTAGACTGTCATAATTAAACAGTCAAAACAGAAAACATGCTTTTAATAGTGATTTGAGCTGCTGTCCATATCAACCTTGCCCGAAAATGATTTATATGCCCAAAAAGTGTATCCTAGAACAATTGGCACTCCGATTGCGGCAAGAATCAGCATAGTTAAAAGTGTTAATTCTGATGAAGATGAGTTTGCGGCAGTAAGTGTAAATTGAGGATTATTGCTCGCAGGAACAAGTCGTGGAAACAGGGCTGCTCCGGTGATACCCATCATTGAAACAATTGAGAGTGTTGAAAAAATAAACGCTTTAACCCCCTGATGTTTTTTTGCATAAAGAGTTGAGAGAATAATTGATACAATTGCTGTTAGGGGAATTGCCCATAAAACCGGAACTTTATAATAGTTGGCCATTAGATGTTCAAAGCCTGTTATTGTATAAATTGATGCCAATACAAACAATACTCCGTAAAGAACTCCTGCACGAACTGCCCAGCTGACAGCTTTTTCTGCAAGCTCTCCATCAGTTTTAATTATAATAAAGTTGGCACCGTGCAATGCCATCATAAACAGACCGACCAGACCAATGAGCAATGCATATGGATTTAACAGCGCCAGAAAAGTCCCGGTATAATCTCCATTTTCATTTAGAGGAATCCCGTGAAGAATATTGCCGAGGGCAACACCAAAAAGCAGTGCCGCAAGTGTGCTTGAAATTGAAAAAATATAGTCCCAGGTTGTCCTCCACACCAATGATTCCTCTCTACTTCTAAACTCTAAAGATACGGCTCTAAATATGAGAGCCAGAAGAACAAGCATCATAGCAATATAAAATCCGCTGAAAACTGCCGCATAAACAGGGGCAAAAGCCGCAAAAAGGGCTCCGCCGCCCGTAAGAAGCCACACTTCATTGCCATCCCACACAGGACCAATCGAGTTTAAAAGAGTCCGTCTCTCCCTGTCACCTTTTGCACCGAGATGCCAGAACCCCACACCAAGATCAAAACCATCCATAACAGCAAATCCCGTTAATAAAACTCCAAGGAGCATAAACCATGTAATTTGAAGCCAACTCATTTGGGCACCTCCCTGGACTCTTCATTTAAATCTTTAGGGGCCTCGTCATTTGAATCCATGTGCATGCCGGCTTCTGAAGGGGCATCAGCAGCAAGCGGCTGTGGTCCCTGATGAACTGCCTTTCTTAAAAGATAGAACCATAAAAAACCCAGTATGGTATAAATTATTGCAAAAATAATTATTGAGAAAAGTATCTCACCGGCACTTACAGTAATCGATGCAGCTTCATCTGTGCGCATCCCCGGCACTCTATAAACAATCCATGGCTGACGGCCAATCTCTGCAGCCATCCACCCAAGCTCATTTGCGATAGTTGGAAGAGGAAGAGAGAAAAAGACAACTTTCATAAACAATTTATTTTCAAAAAGTTTATCTTTCCGCCACAAAAACAGTCCCAGCATTGTTAACGCAATAAAAAAGAGGCCAAGCGCGACCATTATCCTGAAAGTTACAAAAACAATAGTAACAGGAGGACGTTCATCCCTTGGAAAATCCTTTAACCCTTTAACTTCTGTCTGGGGGTCAAGACCAACCATAAGAGACAGCAGGTATGGAACTTTAATTGCGGCATCAAGCTTTTCACCCTTATCATCAGGAATGCCAAAAAGGTTCATTGGAGCCTCTTTTTGAGTATCGTAATGAGCTTCATATGCTGCCAGCTTTTCTGGCTGAGTCTCTGCAACCTGAATAGCTGACCAGTGACCAATAAATAGCTGCGTGATTGCAGAGATAAATCCAACAACAAGGGCCAGCTTGAAAGATTTTTTTGCAAACTGAAGATCTCTGCCTTTTAAAATATACCAGGCACTGATTCCCATCATAAAGAAAGCACCTGTTATAAGGGCTCCGTCAACCGCATGAAAAAAACGGGGAAGTGTCGATGGATTAAAAACAGCATCAAAAAAACTTGTAAGTTCAGCACGACCGTCAACAATTTTATAACCCGCCGGAGTCTGCATCCAGGAGTTTGCAACAATAATCCAAAAGGCTGACAGGGTTGAACCTGTCGCCACAAGAAAAGAGGCGTTTCGTAATGTTTTTACGGAAAAGCGATTCCACCCGAAAATGAGAACACCCATAAAGGTTGATTCTAGAAAAAAGGCCAAAACCGCTTCTGCAGCGAGAGGGGCACCAAAAATATCCCCGACAAATTTAGAATATCCGGCCCAGTTTGTACCAAACTGAAACTCCATTGTAATACCAGATGCAACACCTACCGAAAAAGTAATTGCAAAAAGCTTAATCCAGAACTTTGCATATGAACCAATTTTTTCATCTCTGGTTTTTTTATACTGATTCATCAGCCAGAAAATAAGCCATGAAATTCCAATTGTTATGGGAGGAAAAATGTAATGAAACCCAACAGTCATTGCAAACTGTATGCGGGCTAAAAATGATGCTTCCATATAAAAGACTCCTTGGTTATGTAAAAAAAAGCTGTAGTTACATATATTATGAATTTTTTTTGAATACAAGAGAATAATCTGGAAATCAAATACCAAATTAGCCGTCTTGAAAAAACTATAATAAAAAACAGCAAAATATATTTAATATAATTCGAGTTTAATAACTGAACGAAACTGAGACTCCACCAGAAATTTCGTTTGCTGTTGAAGTGTTACCTGAAAGTATTGCTCTGTATCGTCGCTGATACTCCGCAAAGGCAAAAAGTGGACCAATGATTTTAATCTGGAGTGATGTGCCAATCAAAGAGTCGCTTGAAAACAGATCTCCTTTACCATAAATATCCTGACCTGCCAGAAATGCTCTTAAAGAAAACCTCTCAACTGGAGATAGCTCAAGTTTAAACATTATCCAAATGGGCCTGTTGTTACTCTGGTAATCAAAATGAACTCCGGCCTTGAAAATTGACGCAATTGATAATGCCAAATCCGCTGCAAAACCGTGGGAACTTCTCTTTTTAACCGAAGGGTTGTCAAGGTGCTCCACAAATGTATTTTTATCATCAGTCACGGGATCAACTGTAAAATAACGTCTGTTGTAATCGTAAAAAGGATTTAACAAAGCCGGGTAATAATTTGCCCCCGCATATCTGTACTCTCCCATAATATTTAAAACAGCATCTTTTTTTGGACTTAATAAAATTGAGGAAGCAATCCCGGCATGGACTCCTCCGCTCCCTTTAACACCGTTAACGTCAACCCTGACAGCAACATCAGCTCTTTTAGTTTTGACAAATCCAAATTCCAAATCGCCACCGGCAATAAAAAGAGATGTTTTATTACCTGGAAAAACAGTCCCCCTAACTCCGGAATCAACCATAAAATCAAAACCGGCTCTAAATCTCCGGGCTATTTGAGACTTTACAAACCATGCAAAGGGAGCCACAAAAGTTCTTCCTGAAAAAATGGAAGGAGACACAAAATTGTTCATCAGAAACTCTATGCCGTTTCCTTTTACATCAACCCCAAGCGTAGCACCACCCTGGTAATAATCCATATCAGTACTATTAAAATAACTGCTTACAATTGTACTGTGTCCCATACTGACACCATTAAGTTCACCAATATGTAACGCAATCCCTCCATCAGTAAACTTGCGATTATAATCTATGGAGCGCAAAATCCTTGCCCAGTCTGAAGGGTCATCCCAGTCCTCACTTCTCAACCCGGTGTCATTATCAGGGCTTTTATCATATATTCTAAATCTGAAGGGGCCTGATAATCTGAGTTTAAAATCATTGTATGAAATACCCTGCTCAAGCATTAAAAGGAAAAAGAGATCTTCATCAACAGTGCCAAGTCCAATGCCCACGGAAGAAAAAAAAGAGAGACCATCTGATGATTCATTTTTTTCACTTGAAAAAGAGAGCCCTGGAAACAATACAATCAGAAAAACTCCAATTATTAACAACCTTATATATTTGTAAAAAATTATGGTCACAAACAGATATTACAGTTTAATTCTGGCATTTAACAGCAATTACAAAGCGGCCATTGCCACTTTTTAACCCTGCAGCGAGAAATGGTGTCCCCGGAAGAGCTTTTCCCTCAATAACAACCGGAGGTTTATCAGCTCTTAAAAGATTTAGAGATAACACGAGATGATTGAGCTGAAGCCCTGAATATTTAAGAGTTCCATTTAAATTATCCCCAAGTTTCAACTCGGTCTCAACACCTTTTAACAGTTCAACCTTTTCCGTGTTAATCAGTTTAAAAGAATTATATGCTGAAAAAGGTTCCATTTTAAAAAGCTTTGTATATTCACCAAGTTTTTCATCAATTCCAATATTTGAGTTTGAAGCTTCAATGGTTAAAATTTTACACATTATTTTTTCATTTGCATAAGCAGCCGGTGCGCCCCACATAACAAATAAAAATAAAAGTGCTATAAAAGAGAATTTATTCATAAATGAATCTCCAGTTAATCAATCATCAATCCAGATAACCCCAATACTTTTATTTGGAGCAACTGTTATATTATATTCAACACCTTTAACCTGCGAACTGTTTATAAGTTTAACTTCAGAAGAGAGCATTGCCGAAGGTGCCGAAGCTTTCCATATTTGAGGAGTGGCAGCATCAGGCATAACAGGATTTCCAATAGTTGAACCGTTTAAGCCAATAACTAAAAAGAGTGCGCCAGCGGCTGCCACAGCTCCGGCAGGTATCCATACAACTTTTTTGTATGTGAAAAACTCTTTTAAATACAGTGACAACCTGTCAAATAATGAGAGGGCAACTTTATCATTTTTAATTGCAATCATCACTCTTTTATCAAAACCTTCAAAAGATACGCCTTTTAGAGCTTCATCTTCCATTACATTAAAAAGTTCACTGATTTTTGATATATTTTCCAGTTCCATCCTGTCAGAATCACGACTGGAAAGAGAGTTTTCAAATCTTTCCTGTTCCTTGTGACTCATTTCACCATCAAAATATCGCCCGGCGTCCAGATTTTTTTTATTTGACATATTAGCGCACCTCAATTTCCCCATTAATATATGGGTTTAATAATTGCTGAAGTTTCTGTCTGGCATGGTGAAGTCTGGACATAACAGTACCTTTGGAAACTTGTAGGGATTGAGCCATATCTGTGTAGGACATACCCTCAATTTCACGCATCATAATTACAACTCTATGATATTCGGGAAGCTCATCAATTGCTTCCATGATTTTTTCTCCAAGCTCTTGTTTTGAAATATTTTTAGAGGGGTCAGTATCCAGTCTATTAGACATTACACCTGTTCCACTATTTGCAGACTCTTTACTTCCATGGAGCCTCTCATCATACTCATCACCGGAAAATTTTCTATTTTTTCTAATATGGTCAATGCTAAGATTAAACACAATCCTGTACAGCCATGTATAAAAACTGCTAGTTCCCTGAAAGTTATCTAAATATCTATGCACTTTAACAAAACCCTCCTGAGCAATATCCATAGCATCTTCAGGATTCTTAACCATCCCAAGAGCGATTAAGAATACCTTCTTCTGATATTTCCTGACCAGCTCTTCAAATGCTGCCTCATCGCCTTTGCGACATCGCTTAATCAGCTGAAAATCTATCTCTTTAGAAGTTTTCTCAGCCGGATTGCTCTCTTTTATTGACAGGGGTTTCTCGGTTTTATTCATTTATATTCAAATCTCTTTACTATTTTTTTAAAGCAAATTTTACCAATAATATTACCAAGTGGTAAAACTCTAAACATTTGTACAAAAAAACAGACCAAACTCCAAGAAAGTTACAAATTTCATCGTCTTTCATGAAGTGAATTAATAATTACCACTCTTTTTAACACTTATGCAGGCATTATCCTAGAAAACTTCAATATTAATAGCCTTATAATAGTTAAAAAAACATAAATCTACAAATACAACACATGCAATATTTATTAAAACCATTATAAAATATGCTGGATTTTAAACAGATAAAATTATATAAAAAATATAGAAAAAAAGGAATAAAGGAAAATTATTAAATGATTGAGTATCTTTATCTGCTGATATTGCTGTATATCTGGACATATATTTATGCGGGAAGTCACAAATCACCAGCAAGGGACTCATTTTTATATCTTATTTTATCAATTATGTGTCCTGTAATAATTGATATTGTTATAAAATCATTACCCTGGTTACCCCATTTGGATATTCTTGGAAAAATCAGATTATTAACCGGAACTCTTCCTGGTGTCCTTTTTTTATATTTTGCTTATAAATTAACCGAGTTCAACATAGGTAAACTTTTTAAGTTTAATCTTTTTTTAATGATAATAGGGGTAATACTGTTTTCAATCGCCCACGTTTCACACAATGATATTGTAAAACACAGCTGGTATACCATTGAGGCAGAGTCTCCACTATTTATTGCAATCGGTCTGGCAATATTTGTCATCCCGGGAATTAGCGGATTCTATTTATTAATAAAGAAACTGATTCATACAAAAGAACCAAATCTAAAAACCCAGCTTTCTATTATAATTTTGGGAGGAGTCACCTCTCAAATAATTGTTGTTTCCATGGAACTTCTATTTCCGATTCTTTTTAAAAATGCTCTTCATCCAAGTCTTAATTTTGCACCTGTTCTGATTTTTGCAATGGCAGTTTTTCTGGCAGTTCTCAAATTTGATTTTCTGCAAATATCAAAAGAACAGGCAGCATCACTTATTTTTGAAACATCCAACGACGGAATTATTTTTGTTTCAAATAATTACGAGGTTTTAGAAAGCAATCAGACCGCAAGAAAGCTTTTTAAACAAGGCAAAGAGGCCAATAAGGGAAACATCTTTACTCCAATTAAAGATTTTAATGAGGAATTTCCCACAATAAAAATTTACGACCCTAAAACACCAAGGCATATCAGACTCTCTTGTTCTGCAATGAAGCATCACGGCAAAACAACGGGTTACATGGTTATTACCAGAGATATAACTGAGCAAAAAGAACTTGAAGAACAACTTCTTCAAGCTCAGAAAATGGAAGCAATCGGCAGAATGGCAGGAGGTATTGCTCACGATTTCAATAATATAATTACAGGAATTTTAAATTACTGCGATTTTCTTGATGAACACGTTAAAAATAATATACAGGCGATTGATGATGTGGGAGTTATAAGAGATGCAGCAAAAAGAGCAGGAGAACTTACCTCGTCTTTATTGGCTTTCAGCCGAAAACAGATTGTCAGTAAAGAGATCATAGATGTTAACAAGGCAATTTTTGAAACTTCAAAAATGTTATCCCGAACTATCGGTGAAAACATTGAAATCAAGCTTGAACTTAGCTCTGATACAAATTTTGTAAAAATAAATCATGGGCAGTTTAATCAGGTGATAATGAATCTTATTGTAAATGCCAAAGATGCAATGCCCGACGGTGGGAAGATTTCAATTGTTTCCGGCAATATAAAAACCGATAAAAATTTTCAGAAAAAAAATCCTGATGTACCTCCCGGGGATTATGTAAATGTAAAAATATCAGATACTGGTTTTGGAATGAGTGAACAGGTAAAAGAGCACATTTTTGATCCATTTTTTACAACAAAACAGACCGGAGAAGGAACAGGACTCGGTCTTTCAACAGTCTATGGAATATCCAGACAGAATAATTTTAAAATCATTCTGGATTCCCAGCCTGGCAAGGGTTCACAATTCACTCTCCTTTTTCTAAAAGCTGATGAAAACGCAACAACAAGCACCCCTCCCCCTCCATTTAGAAGTGCTGCAGGAGATTCTAAAACAATTCTAATAGCTGAAGATGAGAAGATTGTTTTAAAAAGTCTCTCAAGAATACTTAAATCAAAAAATTACAACGTAATATCCACGTCGAGCGGAGAGGATGCT
>JAFGVO010000020.1 GCA_016937935.1 Deltaproteobacteria bacterium
CTCCGATATCAGAGACTACCATGCTCATTCCCACCATCCACCAGCTGAGATTGCGTCCTCCCAGAAAATAGTCTTCGTCTGTTTTTAGTTTTTTTCCGACCCACAATCCGAAAACCAGCATTCCGATTATGTAGGCCACAACAATTATTAAATCGATAGTTTCAAGGCGTTCCATGCCCAAATTCTATCTAATATAAAAAAAAATAAAAGTCGTAATTTAAATCAGGGATAAAAACTGAAGGTTTAAAGAAGTGATGTGGAAAAATATCTCTCGGCTCTGTCTGGAAGAACTGTGGCAATACGTGCGTCGGGACCTAAAAATGCTGCCTCTTTTAATGCGGCATACATATTTGCTCCTGCACTTGTTCCCACAAGAAGACCGCATCTTCGTGTAATTTTGCGGGTTGTCTCAATTGCCTCTTCATCGGTAATTTCTGTTACATGATGAATAATTGAAGTGTCTAACACGGTAGGAATAAAACCGTCTCCAATACCCTGAATCTGATGGAGTCCCGGCTCATCACCTAAAAGTGCAGAGACATTTTTAGGCTCAACCGCAACAATTCTCACATTGGGATTTTTCTCTTTTAAAAATTTACCAACTCCGGCAAGAGTTCCTCCGGAGCCAACCCCGGCTACAAACGAATCAACTCTTCCATCCATCTGCTCCCAGATTTCCGGCCCGGTTGTCTCGTAATGAACTCTCATATTTGCAGGGTTTTCAAACTGATTTGCCACCCATGAATTTTCTATTTGAGAATTAAGCTCAACTGCTCTGGCAAGGGCTCCGTCGAGGGATAACTTTGCAGGGGTGTACTCACACTCGCCGCCAAAGGCCATTATAACTTTTTTACGCTCAATGCTCATGTTTTCGGGCATTACCAGAATAACTCTGTAACCTTTCCTGACACCCACAAACGCAAGTCCAATGCCAGTATTACCTGATGTAGCCTCAATAATAGTGCTGCCGGGTTTTAAAAGACCTCTGGCTTCTGCGTCCTCAATCATAGATTTAGCAACCCGATCCTTAATAGAACCTCCGGGATTTAAAAATTCAGCCTTTGCAAATACACTGCCCTTTGAAAAATTTTCAAGAAGAATAAGCGGGGTATCACCAATCAAATCTAAAATATTACAAGCGGTCATTTTAGCTTTCCATTTATTTGAATTGAAATTCCATCGTGAAATTTCTGCGGGGAATAATAATACAGCTATAGATTTTTACCAGTTAAAAATCAGATATGTTAAGGAGGGCAAAAATCACTTTTTATCAAGGAGCAAAACTGCCTTGTTTACGAGAGTTACAAACTCTTCACGCTCTTTTAACTCTTTTGTATTGGCTTTAAGTATAGCAGTAAAAGCATCAATGTTACTTTTTGAAGCGTAAGGGCTCTGTTTTAAAATCTCTGAAAAAGAGGCAACCCCCAAAGCCCATAGCATGTCACTGTCCGCATTTTCAAGATCTCCATTAATATCATCGGGAACAATAGTTTTGACAACTTCAAAAGCGGGGTCATCAGTAGTTGCCTCAGGATTTTTATATCTTATTTTTACAAGGGCAGCCTCATCAGCTTTTATCTCCCTCTCTCCATCATAAGGTGTACCGTCAATTGCAACAGGAGCCCCTAAAACCACAGGAACAGTGCTGTCATTAGGAATAATCTGATAAAGTGCTGTAACCTGATGTTCATAGCCAACTTCACCGCCATCAACGGAATCATTCCTGAAATCCTCATCGCTTATTGCACGGTTCTCATAGCCAAGCAGCCTGTAGGCCAAAACATACTCAGGATTAAACTCAACCTGAATCTTTACATCTTTAGCAACGTACATAAGGCTTCCGAGCATTTTATTTAAAATAAATTCATCAGCCTGATTTTTATCTGCAAGAACTGTGTACACACCGTCTCCTGCATTGCTTACAGCCTCCATCATCTCATCATTACTGGACATTCCATAACCTAAAGCCGTGAGAGTTATCCCCTTGTCACGCTCTTTTTCAATAAGACTAACAAGATCATCTGTACCTGTTATATTAAAATTAAAATCCCCGTCGGTGCACAAAATAACATGATTTATTCCACCTTCGATCATTCCGGCTTCAGCCTGTTCATATGCCAGTTTGATTCCGTCAGAACCGTTGGTGCTTCCACTTGCATATAACGAATCAATAACATCTATAATATCTTCTCTTCCTGATACTACATCTGCAGGTTTGAGTCTCACAGATGTCTGACTGGAATATGAAACTATTGAAACAGTATCTCCTTCAGTCAGGAAATCCAGGCTCTTTTTGAGGGTATATTTAACCAGGGGCAGTTTATCAGATGAATCCATACTCCCCGAAACGTCCACAAGAAAAACAATATTGGCGGGCTTTTTATAATCTTCAGGAAGTTTTTTTGCCTGAATGCCAATTCTTAAAATGCGAGTATCCTCATAAAATATCCCGGGAGCCGTGTCTAAAGAAATTGAAAATGGCTCTTCTGCAGAGGCATCAGGATAGTGATAATCATATTTAAAGAAATTAACAAACTCCTCAAGTCTCACTTTTGATGGTTCAATGAGAAGCTCTGAAGCAAGATATTGTCTGAAAATATTATAACTTGCAGTATCAACATCAGTTGCAAATGTTGAAAAGGGATCAAACGCAGTATAAACAAACGGATTAACCCCCATAACCTCCCCGTCAGAATCCACATCAATAATTTCATCAATTTCACCGTTAGCATCAGTGTCTATATATGAATAAGCTAATAAATCTATATCACCGTCCGCATCCGAATCCGTATCGGTGTCAGCATCGGTATATGACTGATTATCAACAGCTGGTAAAGAAGAAGCTGCGTCTGAAGCACATCCCGTATAAATAGTAAAAATAGAAAGATAAAAAATAATTCCAATCAATAATCTAAACTTAAACATAAGCGCCTCCTGTAAAAATATTACTTTGCTACTATTTTAACACCTGACATTTTAGTTTTGGGAACTTTATTTAAGAAAATTTTAAAGAATATTAAAAAAATACAAAAGAATCAGGAATGGGCTTTTTTTTTAATTTCGGACATAATCAGATCAGCATCAGCAAGAGTAACATGTGAAAACAGTTTTCCTTCTGGAAAAAGAACAATATTTGGTCCCTGACTGCAAAGCCCAAGACATCCGCTTGTTGACACCCTTGCGGCACCACCCCACAGATGATTCTCCTTAAGGCGCTTTTTCAACAGGGATCTCAACTCATTTGAATCACCGTCAGCACAGGATTTGCTCTCACCATGGCGATCATTGGTACATACAAAACCCTGAACCTTAAAAGGAGTCTTACTAATGTCAGCCATTTATTATCCCTTTATTATTAAAGATTTACCTGTCATTGCAGCAGGCTTATCAAGACCTATAAGTTCTAAAACAGTTGGAGCCACATCCCTTAACGATCCACCACTCCCCATTTTAACATCTTTTCTTGTGTCATCAACAAGAATAAGGGGAACAGGATTATTTGTATGCGCAGTGTGAGGCTCACCGGTAACAGGGTCTCTCATCTGCTCGCTGTTTCCATGATCTGCAGTAACCAGAAGCGCTCCTCCCTTTTTAAGAATTGCATCACAGACCCGTCCAAGCTGTTTATCAACTGCCTCAATAGCTGCAACCGCAGCTTCAATAAAACCTGTATGTCCGACCATGTCGGGATTTGCAAAATTAACAAGAATAAAATCGTCATTTCCGTTTTCAATTCTGTCAACAACCGCATCACCGACAAGTTCGGCACTCATCTGTGGTTTAAGATCATATGTTGCAACCTCTTTTGGAGATGGAATCAGCTTGCGCTCCTCATTTTTAAAAGGCTCCTCTTCTCCACCGTTAAAAAAGAAAGTCACGTGAGCATACTTTTCAGTCTCGGCACAGCGAAACTGCGTCATGTTATGATCTTCAAGAACTTTTCCGAGAATGTCATTTAAACTCTCCGGAGGATAAGCCACAGGAAGTCCAAAATCAGCCTGATACTCTGTCATGCACACATATGATGACAATGCGGCTCTTTTTTTACGCTCAAATCCATCAAAATCATCAAAAGCCAGAGCAGAGGTAATCTCCCTTGCCCTGTCAGCCCGGAAATTAAAAAATATAACACCGTCACCGTCATCAATAGATCCTATTGGTGTTCCATTTTCATCTGTAATAACTGACGGCTCAATAAACTCATCTGTCTTTTTATTTTTGTAAGAGGCCTCAACTGCATCTTTTACACTTGTAAATTTATCACCCTCACCTGCTACAAAGGCATGATATCCCCTTGAAACTCTCTCCCACCTGTTATCCCTGTCCATTGCCCAGAATCTTCCAACAACAGTTGCAACTCTTGCTTTGCCGGCAATTTTTTCTTCTATCTCCTCCAGATACCCTTTTGCAGATGAAGGCGGAGTATCGCGTCCGTCAGTAATAGCGTGAAGATAAACATCAAGCCCCTGACTCTTTAATACTTCAATAACTGCGTACATATGAGGAAGAGCACTGTGAACACCCCCTGGAGAGCAGAGTCCCATAACGTGGGCTTTGCCTCCGGCAGCTTTTATTTTTGAAGCAGCATCGGTAAAAGCCGGATTTTTAAAAATCTCTTTAGTCTCAATTGACTCATTAATTCTCATTAAATCCTGTTTTACAATCCTGCCGGCCCCAAGGTTCAGGTGACCCACTTCTGAATTACCCATCTGCCCTTTTGGAAGCCCCACTGCATTACCGTGGGCCTCAATTGCGGTGTTTGGTCTTTTTGCAATAAGGTCATCATAAACAGGTGTATTTGCAAGGGTTATGGCATTACTGTCAGAAGCTTCTGCAATTCCCCATCCGTCCATAATCATAAGCATAACAGGTTTTCTGGTCTGATTTGTCATTTGAACTCCATTTTATCATTTTGCAAAACCGAAATATTTAATAACGGTAAAAGTTAACTGGTTTAAAGTGATGATTTAAATCACAAAGTCAAGAGGCTTTTACCACGAATATGCCCCATATAAAATAAGCTAATAAAAAAAGATTGAGTATAAATAGAGGTTTTCTTTGCGAAAGAGTGATTTTTTATATAAATAACATAGTAGATGCAGAAATACTATTATCTGCAAAACCGAAAGGCTTATAGTGGAACCAAAAGAACTTGCGTTATTAATTGCCAAATCCGCACTGGATAAACAGGCTTTGTCAGTTGAAATAATAAATATTGAAGGCAAGGCATCATATGCCGACTTTCTGGTAATATGCTCCGGGCGTACTGTGCGTCAGGTTGAGGCAATAATTGACGGTGTTGAATCTGATGTCAAAAAAGAGAAGGTTTACCCTCTTGGTGTGGAAGGACGTCAAAACGGCGAATGGGTACTTATGGATTACGGTGATGTAATCTTTCATGTATTCGAAGACAACAAAAGGGGATTTTACGATCTTGAAGGATTGTGGATAGATGCCTTGAGAGTTCCCCCTCCAGACAGCTCAGATAAAAAATCTTGAAATTCAAAATAATCAGCTCCGGTCGTAAAATTGCAGATCCTTCATCATCAATGGTGGAAGATTACCTTTCAAGAATTAAAAAATTCATTCCCATCGACGATATAGTTGTCAAACCCGGGCAGGAATCAAAATTTACAGAGCGCATAGATAAAGAGCGTGATAACTACATAATCGCCCTGGACGAAAGAGGTAAACAATTTACCTCAGCTGATTTTTCTGTAAAAATTGATTCATGGATGAACTGTGGAAAAAAAGATGTGGTATTTGTAATAGGCCCTGCAGAAGGATTGCCCGAAGAGGTGAAGAAAATGGCAGACACACTTATATCCCTTTCAAAAATGACCCTTCCCCACAGATTTGCCAGAATGCTTTTAACGGAGCAGATTTATCGAGGCTTCTGTATCTTAAAAAACATACCGTATCATAAATAAACAAAAAAAATTCCAACAACTCTGAAAAAATATGTTAATATCACAAATATTAACTTTAAAACAAAGGGATTATATTTATGAAAAATTTATATCTTAAAAAAACACCTGTTTTAGTACTGGCCTCTCTCTTTTTAATGGCTGCATGCTCACTTATTGATGGAGCAAAAGAGATAAAAGATGAACTTGACGAACTTGATTTTACAGCAGAATTAAGCGACCTTTTTCCAGACCTCTCCTATGATGAAATTTTATCTATCTCAATGGATCTTTCATATGATGAGTTTCTAGACCTTAAAGATGAACTTAACAAAGCTCGCAAAGCAGCAGCTAAACTATCTGAAGATCTTTTTGTATCTGCGGAATCTAAAATAAAAGAACGAAATACCGACCTTGAATCCTTAAATGGCGGTTATCCCGAAACTATTGCTCCAATTGAGGCTTCTGCTTTTTTAAGCGAAACAACAGGGGATGCTACAATTTTATTAAACGGAATTTTTAGAAACAGAGATGGTGTACAAATAACAAATGATAATCTTACAGTGACAGTTGACGGGGTTGAACAGGCTACACAAACATCATGTCTTTACAGTGGGGACTCTGTTGACATAGTCTTTTTATTAGACATCACAGGCAGTATGTCCAACGTAATAAATTCCGTTAAAAACTCAATTCTGTCATTTGTCGATTCCATAGAATCAAGTGGCATCAATGGAACTATTGCAATGGTGACCTATCAGGATTCAGTTGGTGTAAACATCTCTTTTCAGGAGCTTGCCCCTGAGGGAGTTGAAAGAAGTCCCTTTTTCAAACCTGTTGCAATTGATAATGCCCAACAGGTAAACGAAATGAGAGATTTTATTAATCGCCTGGAAGCCAATAACGGAATGGACCTTCCGGAAAACCTCTCAGGAGCAGTTGATTTTGCCCGCAACAACACAATTGGATATTCATCAAATGGAAATCCAAACGTAATTGGTGAAGGAAGCGATGACCCCGAAGGAACCTCTCCATTTCCGAAACTTAAAAGTAAACACCAGATTTTTGTAGCTTTTACGGACAGTACTTTTCACGCAAACAGCAGAGACGAAAACAACTCAAGCCTGTTAAAAGAGTTTATCCCAAGAAGTGCCGAAGACATACTTGCATCACTGTTGCAAACTGGAACAGTAGTAAACGTAAGCGATCCAAGCTGGATTGATAAAACAGAAACACCTACAGACTCTTCAGATCAGGTATCAATAGACGCAGACTATTTTGCTGTAAATACTGGAGGTATCGGAGAAGATAATATTGCAGGGTACTCACTTATTGATCTTGAACTTGTAATAACAGCAGAAGATTCAGGACTCCTTGATATCACCCTGGACAACATCCTGAGCAGCACATGTTATGTTAATATTAATGCTTCTACATCACTGACAATTAATTCAAACATCAATTTAACATTAACAGAAACCGCCGAGACCTTCTCAAAAAAACTATCCCTTAAACTTTTTTAAAAAATCATTGTAATTACTGCAGTTTCTATCAGTATTTTATTACTCTTTAATTCTTTTATAGGGACATTGTTTATTATTGACAACTAAACATATTTGAATTCCTTTAATCTGTTTCTTAAATAAATACACTTATCTAAGTCTCTTTTAGTGTCTCACATTAAATTATTGTGCTGATA
>JAFGVO010000163.1 GCA_016937935.1 Deltaproteobacteria bacterium
AAATAAAATCAACTGTGTCTATTGCCACACAACAAATAAAGTTCAGAAAGTTGAACAGGACGTAAAGAAAGTCCAAAAAAACAGTTTCTGCCAGGGCAAAGGCTGCCATAATAATTGATCTATTTTCTACCAGGGTTTCATTTTAAAAATTAAATTTTTTATTTAAAATTAAAAAAATAGTGTAATTTTTTATTGACTATTTTTTAGCACTGCTGTAATTACAATCACATGATATTTTTTCATCGGGGCGTAGCGCAGCCTGGTAGCGCGCTTCGTTCGGGACGAAGAGGCCGGAGGTTCAAATCCTCTCGCCCCGATAATTGATA
The DNA here is from genome assembly GCA_016937935.1 of Deltaproteobacteria bacterium. GTDB lineage: Bacteria > Myxococcota_A > Polyangia > JAAYKL01 > JAAYKL01 > JAFGVO01. The sequence continues at coordinate 327 of JAFGVO010000163.1, forward strand.
AAAAAGTCAAAAAACGGCTAAACAAGGAGTTATTATGGCTAAACTAGTCTCACAAATAGGAATTTTAATTGTAGATGATGACAAAGAGATTTGTGATTATATGGAAACTTTTCTCGCAAAAGATGGTTTTGCAGTAAAGGCATTAACTACACCACAATATGCAGTGGACGAAATTAAAACAGGAAGATATCATCTCGTTATTCTCGATTTAATGATGCCCAAAATTGATGGTATTGAACTTTTAGAGCAGATAAGAAAAGTTGATAGTGACATTGCTGTAATTATTTTTACTGGTTATCCATCACTTGAGACTGCTGTTGAGTCAATGAAATTAGATGTGGTTGATTACATTAAAAAACCATTTAATCCCGAAGAGTTCAGTGATGTAATTGCGAGAGTTATTAAGCGCAAAGGTCTTGCAAGAAGTCCCGAAGAAGAGTTGCATAAAGTAATTGGTAATTCAATCAGGGAGATGAGAAAAGAGAATGGTCTTACACTTAAACAGATGGCAAGAAGAACATCTCTTTCTGTTTCTCTTCTTTCTCAGATAGAGAGAGCTGAAAGCTCAGCATCTATCTCATCATTATATAAGATTGCCCTTGCACTTGATACTCCAATAACTTCACTGTTTGGAGATTATTGATACTCTTTTTCACTTTTCTAAATAAGCAAGTGTTAATATGGAGTAATTTTGAATAATGAAAAATCATCAGACTTGTCTTTAAAAAATAAGCTCCCCGAAGATAAAATTTCAGGGCGCGAGCTTGAACAGCTGAGCAGATTTGCAGCAAGTCTCGGAACTACTATTGATGTTGATATTCTAGTTCAGGATGCAGTTGAACCACTTTCGGCTATGGCTGGTGCTAATAATGTACTTATCGCAATCTCAAGAACAGATGGCAGACTCCTTATTCCACAAAATAATAGCTGGGAATTAAACCCTAAGGTAAAAGGTCTTCTTGCACCGCCAATTGCGGCTTTAGGTACAGAGGCTATAGCTTTCGAAAAAATTGAAGATATTCCCCAGCCTATTTTTTCCAGATTGTCACTTAAAAAGGGTTACATTGCCATTGTTCCTCTTTGGGCTCAGGCCCATTTAAGAGGTGTTATAATATTAAACAGTGAAAGAAAACCTTTTACCAGAACAGTTTTGAAAATGCTCACAACTGCAGGCAGACAGTTTGCCCTTGCTGTTGAAAATTCAAGACTTCTCGCGGATCTCCAGGATTCCTACAGAAAGCTCATGGATGCCCAGGAGGATCTGATTCGTGCAGAACGGCTTGCAGCTCTGGGTCAGCTTTCTGCCACCATGGCTCATGAAATACGAAATCCCCTGACAACCATATTTTCAGCTCTTTCTCAAATTAGAAAACACGGAGTTAAAAAGGAAATTTCCGTAACATTACTAGATATTGCTGAAGAGGAAGCCATAAGGCTTAATAATATGGTTTCTGAATTGCTTAAATTTGCAAGGCCAAGAAAGCCTGAACTCCATGATGAGAATTTAAATGAAACGGTTTTAAAGGCAGTTGAAACTGTTAAAACTGAATTGGAATCTGCCAGAAATATAAATATCGAATTTGAAAGTAAAAACAGTAAACTCAAACTCTTTCATGACAGTGAGCAGATTGAACAGGCTGTTAAAATTTTAATTGAAAATGCCATTGATGCAATAAATGAAGCTGAACTCAAAGAGCCGGGCGAAGTTAAAATTAAGATAAAAAAACTGGATAAAGGTGCCGTTGTTACAATTACAGATAATGGGTCGGGGATTTTAGATGAACACAGAGTTAAAATTTTTGAACCATTTTATTCAACAAGACCAACAGGAACAGGTCTTGGCTTGCCAACAGTTAAAAGAATTGCTGAAGATCACAAGGGATATATTGTTTTAGAAACAAAAAATGGAATAAAAACAACTGCACAGCTGTATCTTCAAACAAAGCAGAGGAAAATTATTAGCTAAAGGATTAAATTATGAAACATAAATTTGTTAGTAAATTTTCGATTTATCTTCTTACTGGTTTTATTTTTTCATTAAATACCGGGTGTAAAAGTGAACAGAAAGCACCCGAATGTCCTCCACTAAAACCAATAATAAAACGAGTTGGAGAAAAGGAAATAATTAAAATAAGCGCGCCTAAGGTTGAGCATAAACCAGATGCGGATAACTGCCAGACTTGTGTGCAATCAAAAGCTCATTTCATTTCATGTCAGAGGGTATGGGGTGATAATGGAGAATCCCGTGATGAATTAAAAGTCAAATCCACTGAAAAAGCGTGTAAAGATGCGGGTTATCCCAATACTTGTCCCAAAGAGGCGATATTGTCAGTATATTGTAAAGGAGATACCCTGCCTGATAGTGCAAAAAATCCCGGATTTGCATTAAAAAAAATTCATTTTACTTCAAAGCAGCGTCCTGCTGATTCTGATTCAGCAAACGTTAAATAAAAAAATTGTTATGACTGTCTCTTTTTCTAATTGATTGAGAGTGGATTTTTACACTTGTAATGTTCTATTCAAAGGCATAAAATTCTAATCTGGTTTAATAAATAAGGTAAAACCATAACCTTTTCTAATAAATCTAAATTAAGTTTTACCAGTCATTCTTTTATACCTTCAGAAAGGATTTATACATGTCAATTAATAAGTTCAGAGTGTTATTAGCCTGAAGTTCCCGGAGCGATTTCCCTAAAAATGCAAAAAAAACGAGTAGTTGGTTTCGATTTACATGTAATTTTGTAGCCATGTAAAAATTCAATTAAAATTGACAAATAAATA
>JAFGVO010000164.1 GCA_016937935.1 Deltaproteobacteria bacterium
CCAACATCTAATAATTTCAAGCACTTACAAGATTGAAACCCCGTTTTTTATCCAAATTTAACAAAAAATTGTCGAAGTCGGGTTAGGGGTTATTTCCAGATACATCCCGCTACCGTCAAACAGACGATAAGGCTTGTCCTTTGATGTAGCCTGTTTAATTTGAGTGTTTGTTAACTTGTTGGTTGTCATTGGGGGCATCTCCTTTACCCAAAAGTTAAGTGCCCCCAATAGTGCCCCCAAATGCCCCCGGATGTCAATATACAATATGAAATTACATAAGACAGCAAAAGTTCTTATTACCAGTATTTTCAAGGCAATCAGGACAGTATGGGACAATATAGGATTGTGAAAAAGTGGAGGCGGCGGGAATCGAACCCGCGTCCGAATATCCGTAACATATGCTTCTACAGTCATAGTCTGTTTTTTAATTTAACCAAAATTTACTCCAGCAGACAGGATTGCATTTTGGCTGGTTCACTAATTTTTAGCCTGAAGACGGTGAACGCATCTTCAATAGCGATCTTACTAAAATGATGCCTCGTTCTGTTACGCAAGCACTCACAGAGGAGACACTGGCAAAATTAAGCTGCCAGAGCTAAATTGCTATTGTCTGCAATTATTATTTTCGGCCGTTTTAACGCGGGGACTTGCACCCGCAGACTGCAACATATGCCCCGTTAATACCCGTCGAAGCCAAGTCGCCCCCAATTTTGAAAGAACAATAAGAGTTGTTAATCTCTCTTTGATTTCAGATGATTTTTTACGTCATCTTAATTATGAACTTATTAAATATTAATTATCTATTTGCAATGGTTTTTGTTTATCATTTGCAAAATCAGTTACATTCTTTGGTACTGTTAAAGTAGCGTTCAAAAAAGGTGAATACTGCAAATGATACTGCCCAGCCGCCTATTACGTCTATTGTGTAGTGGAGGTGGCTTAAAAAGACTGTTGCTACTACTATGATGTGTCCGGCGATTGCGTAGGGGCGCACTTGTTTGTACTTCCAGGTGTAGAGCAGTATTAAAAATGTGGACGATGTGTGTCCCGAAAAGAAGAGATCTTTGGTCAGATAAACCTGCCATGTGTCTGAGGTGAATGGGGAGAGGGGGTTTATTATTTTGAGCCAGCCTGCGATTAGTTCAGTCATTGGTCTGTTGGCGTTTATGTCTCTGCCGTTTACCGGCCCGAGGGTTGTTGAATAGATGGCGAGCCCCCTTAACAGGCTTACTACGCCACCGGCATACAAGAAGTCGATGAACCGGCTGCTGTTTTTTATTAAGAGCCACAGGGCAAGGGGAAGATAGCAGATCAGCCAGATGTGATAGTTGTGCCTTGCGATAAATGGAATTACCGGTACAAGGTGAATGATTCTGTCGCTCTGACTGGCTGCGGGGACCTGTTCGTTTAAGATGCAGAAAAACATCATTATGCTGTAGGTTGCATGGCGCCACAAGAGGGCCGGAATCAGTCCCCATCGGTATCTGGTAAAGAGGGATTTTTTTATGGTTTCTTTTAGCATTTGTAATTGTTAAATTCGGGTAAATTCATTTACTGCATTGACTTGCCACACTTTAAAACATCTGTGCAAGAAGATTTAAAAATAAAATCGAGCCATAGATGTTGAGTTATGCTACCACGTACCGGCTGGATTATTTTTCAATATGATTCTGGTTTTGAAGTGGTGTTTTGGATAATTCTTCTTCAAGACTGCGGAACTCAAACATTGAATTGACTGACTCAGACAGTCCTCGCCTTTTCGAAGAACTATCGAAAACAAGGTAGAGGGGTGTTTTAGTGAAAATGGAACAAAATTTTAATGCTTAGTGAAATTAATAAGGATTTTTTTAAGAAGCTTGCGCTTTTAGCTCTTCCTGTGAGTCTTCAGTTTCTGCTGCACTCGTCACGTTACATTACTGATGTAATTATGATTGGTAATGTGGGGGAGAGTGAACTTGCGGCAGCAGGGATTGCAACCAGTATTCAGATGGTGGCCAACAGCGTTATTTTTGGTCTTTCAGGAGGGGTGGGGATTCTTGCTGCTCAGTATTTTGGTGCAAATGATCGGGCCGGAATTAATAGAAGTGCAGCCCTTGGTGTTTTTACAGGCGGGGTTGTTATGATCCCGGTGGTTCTGGTTTTTTATCTTTTTCCGCAAATGGTTGTAAGACTTGGAACTGATCAGCCTGTAATTTTGCCTCTTGGTGCTGTCTATTTAAAGATTACGGCTGTTTTACCACTTATGATGAGCTTTATTGTTAGTGTTGGAGCCGGGTTTAACTCAATCGGAAAACCACATCTTAATCTTGTTTTTACGGCGGTCTCTGTTTTGCTTAACGCATTTTTTAACTGGATTCTCATTTTCGGACATTTAGGTGCTCCTGCCATGGGGCTTGCGGGGGCTGCAATTGCAACTGATCTCTCGATGCTTTTTCAGATTGTGGCAATGCTCGTCTACATGTTCTTTGCTGATACACCTGTTAAAATTACTTTAAAATCAATGAGAGGGGCATTACAGAAGGTGTACATTAAAAAGTTTCTCGATGTTTCTATTCCTCTTACTGTTGGCGGTGTTTTGTGGCATGTGGGCGCTTTTGTCTATCAGTCAATCTATGGACACATGGGTGCAACCGAGCTTGCGGCCATTACAATTATCACTCCTCTTAGGACTGTTGCGTTTGCGTTTTTCTGGGGAATCGCCTCTGCTGCAGGTGTCATGATGGGACATCACCTTGGGGCAAACGAATTTACAATGGCCTGGAAGAGAAGCCGGGCACTTATTGTAATTGGAATTATTGTCTCAATTATTGCCTCCAGCGGAATCTGGCTGCTTCGTGAACCCATATTTTTAATGTTTGGAGATCTTGATAAGACAACCCTTGAAACTGTAATGAAGGTTCTTATTGTTCTGCTTTTAACTATTCCCATACTTGCGGCAAATGTAATTGGCATTGTGGGTATTCTTCAAAGCGGCGCAGACAACCGGTTTATTCTTATTATGGATATGGTTTGTCAGTGGGGGGCGGGAATTCCGTTGTCGTGGCTTGCGGCTTTCTATTTTAAAGCGTCACTTGACATTGTTTTTCTGGCTGCTTTTTCAGAAGAGATTGTAAAAGTTTTTATATGGGTACCACGATATATTGGAAAAAAATGGGTTAGAAATATTGTCAATTAAGGTTTTACTGATTGCATTTCTTCTTTTTACCTAGTTTAATATTCTTTGTGAGATTTCAATTATTAATAATACTGCTTATCATATCAATTATTCAGACAGGTTGTGATTCATTCATATTTGAAGCTGTTACCCCGGCTGATAGCGACTTCCAAAGTGACGGTGATAAATCCTCTGACAGCTTAAATGACAGCGAAAATATTGATTCAGATTGGGAAATTATCCCTCCCTTTACAATTCCTGACAGTATTGATGAGTGCAGTGATCTGAACATTGATATGGGAACTGCAGGCATAAAGCGATATACCCTTGGGGACGGGGATTCATCACTTTGTACAGAAGAAAATCTTCATAGTATTGTTTCGATGGTAAATGATGCCGGCAGAGGGATAATTGATTTTGACTGTGGGGAGGGACAGTTTACAATTCCACTTTTACGGCCTCTTAAGATAATATCTGATGTTTATGTGGTATTTGACGGGGGCAGCAAAATCACCCTTGACGGCCGGTTAACCTCCAGACTTATTGAATCTAGCTATGATGTGACTCTGATTGTTAAAAATATGAGATTTACAAGAGGGCTTGCCACAGAGAGAAACAACGGCGGGGCTATTTTTTACGGGGACGGAGGCTCATCAGGGTCACTGCAGATTTTTGGTTCTATTTTCGAAAACAATCTGTCTGAGCAGGGAAGGGGCGGAGCTGTTTTTGCTGAGGAGGTCCAGTCAATCAAAATATCCAGATCAATTTTTAAAAACAATTACGCGGGCTACGGCGGGGCAATTTTTGTCTGGGGGCATCATTTAATAATTGGAGATTCAATATTTGAGGGAAATGAGGTTTTTAAAGAGGGGGGAGCTTTAAATTTTGACGGATTTTCAATTGTTACTGACACGGACAAATTAACAATCTGCGGTTCGGTTTTTAAAAATAACAGTTCGATTTTTAACGGTTCAGCCATTAAATCATTTGTTTACAATTCAAACCTTGCAGAATACAAATACTGCAGCTTTACTAATAACAGGGCCTCTGCAGACGGCACCTGGGGCACAAGTTACGGCGCCCTGTACCACCACGGAACAAAGCTGCTGGTTGATAGTGTGAGTTTTATAAACAACATCACAAACAGTGATGCCGCTGCTCTTTTTGTAGATGTTACGGGAAGTACAGTTGTTATTAACTCTACATTTTCCGACAATGTATCAACCGGGAGCAACAGCGTCGGAGGAACCCTGTTTTTTACAAAAGCCGGCAAGGGAACTCTGAAGAACAGCACTTTTGTTAATAATAAAGCCCTTTACGGAGTTATTTACAAAGAAGACGGTGCCCTGACTATTGATAACTCCATTTTCAGTCTTAACACCGGATATGCTGACCCTGACCTGCATGTTAACTGTGAAAGTGAATATGAGGGAAGTAATAATATTCAGTGGAACGACGGGGATATGACAGATGATATTTTGTGCACAAAGGATATTTTAACTTTAGACCCTGGTCTTTTAAATATTCAGAATAATGGAGGTTTTGTTGATACCTGCGCAATTGATTCTGATTCACCTGCAGTAGATTTCGGTTTGGATTGTCCCAGGCTTGATGCAAGAGCTTATTCAAGACCCTCAACCTGCGATGCCGGAGCCTTCAGCACAGGGGCTACAAAAAGTTATTGATTTACACACCAGTCAGTCTGTTTGCAAAAATCTGTTTCAGTGTAGGGCTGATTAAATGGATCTGTGTAATAGATTGAAATTCCACCGGGTTTTACTGTTTCGTAGGTGTCAAAGGTGCTGATTACAAAATTATCAATTGCCTCAGTGAGGTCTGTATCACCTGCTGCCGTGGCGATATTTTTCAGGTCATAAGCGGGGTATTCCGGTTCAAACATTATGGCATCACCAATGTAATCCCCCGGGAAATCTCTTTTTGCAAAGTTGCTTATGGCAGTTCCAAGCTCCTCTGTTTTTGATAAATCATATGCAGCCATTGTTACGGGCCAGGGTGAGTAGCCTAAAAGATCGTGATATTTTTTGTAGGATTCAACCTGTGAGGTGCAAAGAAGTTTTGCGCTCTGCTCAGCATCATCAATATTATCAATCCACAAAGAGAGCCAGGATTGAAAATCCCATCCGTAAGCCGGTTCATTTGCCTGTGATGCAATAATGTATTTAACACTGTCCTTAAAAACCCACGCAACTTCGATCATTCCCATTAGGCAGGCATCAAATCCCAAAACTTCAATATTTTTGTTTTGGAGGGCGTATTTAAGCTGACTCTGTATTTCAATTTTTGAACTTCCATCTGTTTCATCCAGGCTGATATATTTTGGATCAATTGTTGTTCCCTCGTCAGCACCCTTTTTTTCCCAGCCCTCACCGTGGCCCGATAGTATCAGACCGTAGTGGTTTGCCGGGAATCTGTTTTTGGAAAATGAGATAAAATTTGAGAGTGTTTTAACATCACCCAGGTTAAGTTCATCAGCATCTCCAAAATCGGACAGATTTAAAAAGTAGCTGTCTTTTAAACGTTTAAGGCCACTTCCATCATGTTCTACATTAAATAGTCTTGTTCCTGTCCAGTTGCCCATTGTCACATCCCCAAGAGGATATCTGTCAAACAGAATTACAATTTCAAGCCACGGAGGAGGGGTGAAATTTGAGATTTCAATAAGGTCAGATACCATGTACGGTTCCAGGTTATTATCAGCATTCATGTAAAACATGAGAGTCCAGCTGTTGTCCAAAACAGTTGTATCTGTATCACTATCGGTACCGGGTTTGAATGTTTTATTCTCCGTATCAAGTGTATCAGTAAAAGAATCTGTTGAATGATTAACAGATGAATCCGTGGATAAACTGTTTAAATAATCGGTATCAACAACAGAAGAGTCACCATCATAATCCAGATAAAGTTTATTACTGCATCCCCAAATTAAAGTCGTAAGAGTTAAGATAAATAATAAGCGTAACATATTAACATTTATTTTTTTTTGTTAAATTCTTTTGCAGCTATTAAAATTCTAGCATCTTCCTGATGCTTAGGTTTTTGAATTCCGCTTTTAATTTTTATAAGAGTATCAATGTCAATCCAGTTTGCAGGTGCTTTTCCATATGAACCTTTGATTCTGCTTGTCCATGCATCAATAAAATTGATGTTTTCAATTCTTAAAAAGAAGTCAATTCTATTTGGTGCAAAACCCAACTGGAGAACTTCACTATCATCAGAAAAACTTAAATTTTCAGGTGAACCGAATTCTGATAACGCCAGATTTGCTTTGCGTATATTGTCATCAGTAAATTCAATCCAAATATCCATATCTTTCGTGAATCTCGGTTTTGCATGATAAATAACTGCAAGTCCGCCAATTATTAAATATCTGATTTTATATGTTTCAAAAAGAGAAAGGATATCTTCAAAATCTGCTATTGCATCAGTCATTATTTGAATCCTTTAATGCACTATTTTTAACTATTTCAACATCATTTAAAATGGCAACATGTGCTGCAAGGCGTTGATCTGGAGTGCAAGATAGCCAATATTCAAGATCCCATTTTTCAGACTCTTCATATGTTGAAGATTTGTGGCTTTTCATTTTCTGTTTGCGGATTTCAGTTCTTGATTCTAATGTTGACATAATATTAATATTTTATCACATATTTTAAAAAAATATATCTTCAATTCTGTGAAGAAACTATTTTTGTTGAACTGGTTTTGGTTTTGATTTCTACTATCATAAACGAAATAAGTTTAAAACTCGCTTTAATGCGGAAAGGATTTGTAATGGGTAAAATAAGTTTAATTGTACTGGCTCTGTTTATGATGTCAGGCTGTCTTGGTCCCAAAACGGAGGTTAAAAATTCAGGGAGTGAGGGGAATATGAATCTTGATAAAGATGGAACTCTGCTTCCTCCAAAGATTGATGTGATGAATCCTGAAATTCCCGGTTTTACGAAAGGTATTAATCTCGGAAACGGTTTTGATGCTCCAACTTTAGGGGAGTGGGGCGTAATTATTGAAGAAAATCACTTTAAATACGTAAAAGAGGCCGGACTTGATCATGTCAGGCTGCCGGTTCGGTTTAGTGCACATGCACTTATGGAGGCTCCATACACAATTGATGAGGAGTTTTTTGCAAAAATTGACTGGGCCATTGATATGGCAGAAAAGTACAAACTTAGTATTCTCCTTGATCTTCATCATTACAATGAACTGATGACTGATCCTGCTGCAAACAGGGATCGTTTTTTAGGCCTCTGGAAACAAATTGCAGAACGTTACAAAGACAGACCTGCAACAGTGGCCTTTGAACTTCTCAATGAACCATCTGACAAGCTTGTTCCAGCTCTTCTTGACCCGCTTATGAAAGATGCTTTTAACATTGTAAGGGCAACAAATCCTACTCGTCTTGTATTTATTAATAGTTATTTCTGGAGTTCCACAGAGTGGCTTGACAGAGTTGACACTTCGTACATGGATGATAACTGTGTTGTAACATTTCATATGTACCAGCCAATACTTTTTACCCATCAGCAGGCTTCATGGATGCCCCCTGAGTTCAATACAAAAGGAATAGTATTCCCGGGGCCTCCTGAAAAACCTGTCGCGATAAGCGATGCTGCTTACAAAGCTGAATGGGTTGCCAACTGGCTGCAGCTTTACAACACACTTCCGGCTGCAGAAAATCCCTGTGGACCGAAAACTATTTACGAAGAGTTTGACAGAGCCACAGCATTTGTTAAAAAGAGTGGTATTCGCACCTATCTTGGAGAATTTGGTGCAATTGATTTTGCTGATGAGGGAAGCCGTCTGAGATTTCTAACAATGGTTAGGGAAGAGTCAGAGAGACGAGGCATCGGCTGGTGTTACTGGGATGATGGCGGAAACAATAAAGGTCTTGATGTGAAGACCGGAACATGGGTGGACGTGGTTCATAAAGCTCTTTTTAATTAAGCAGCTTTAACCTGTCTGCTCCAGACAGGATTTTAATGAAAGACAGATTATATTACCTCTGGCGCTATTTTTTCTGGTTTGTGAGCAGAATCTTCTGCTTTGTCTATCTGAGACCAAAGTTTAATTTAAAAGTTGTAAAAACCGGGGTCAAAATCCCCAAACCTCCTTTTATCATGGTTTCAAATCATGCCACCTTTTTTGATCCGTGGCTAATAGGTCATCTCAGCAAATACCCCATTTCAATTATGATGAACGAAGAGGGGTTTAAAGGGAGTAACTTTATTAAATGGTATCTTAAAAATGTTGGAGCCTATCCAAAAAAGAAGGGCGAATCAGATATTAAAGCAATGAAGTATACTATTAAAACTCTTAAAAAAGGGTTTCCCGTGCTCATCTTTCCTGAAGGCCAGACAACATGGGACGGAGAGACACAGCCAATTTTTGCAGGTGTCGAAAGCATTATCAAGGGTTCAAAGCTCCCCCTTGTTATGATGAACATATCCGGCAATTTTATAAGCAAACCCTGGTGGAGCGAGAATTTTCGCCGGGGAAAGGTCGTGATCACTCCCAAAGTGCTTTCCAAAGAAGAAGTTGCCGCCTTAAGTAAACCAGAGTTAAGAGATACAATTATCAACCATATTCGCCATAATGATCTTCATGATGAAACAATGCTCAAAACAGACTTTAAAGGGCCTGCGGCAACAATGGGTATAAACCGCTTTTTGTGGAAGTGCCCCGCATGTCTTTCAGATGATACAATCACCCCCACAGAAAGCACGGTTGACTGTTCAGAGTGTGGTGCTTCATGGAGTATGGATACCCATTTTAATTTTGAACCATTAAACGAAAAAGCCGTAAAAATAGGCAACCTTCACGACTGGTCACTGTGGCACAAGGCAGAAGTTAAAAAGCAAATATCTGTTGCGACAGATGATGATGTTCTAACACAAAACAAAGGTGTGGATTATTGTGACGTGACCGACAGTGGAGAGTATCCTGTAATTAAAACCGGAACCCTCTGCCTTACTAAAAAAGAGTTGTCATTTAAACCCGATGACGGAACAGACGAGCATGCCATTAATATTCCTGTAGAAGAGATCAATGATTATGTGTTTCAGCTAAAAACAATCTTTGAATGCCGCCACAAAGGCTGTGTGTACAAATTCAGGTTTGCAGACAAAAGCCCAATGAAATGGGTTTTCTATTTCAGATATTTAAATGACTACGCCAAAGCCGAAGAGCAGGGCTTTATGTAGATTTTATCTTCCTAGTTTTAGGGTTTTTGCAAGCAGGCCGCTGTGGACTAGAATTGTGCCTTCGGGACAGATTTCCTGGCAGACGAAGCATGAGATGCATTTGTTGTAATCAATTATCATTTTGTTGTTTATATTTGAGATGGCGTCAGCGGGGCAGTGCTTTTTGCATTCCAGGCATTGGGTACATCCCTTATGTTTGATAAGGGGTTTTGTTGTAAAAAGCTTTTCAATTAATGGGGCCATCCATTTGGGGCCGATAATGTTTGAGATTCCAGCCGGAGTTGCCATTTTCCATTTTGGTGCCGGGGTAAATTCTTCGGGTTTATTACCGCAGATCTCAATATCCTCATATTCCGGAAGCAGCCCCATTTTTTTAGCAGCGTCAAGGGTGTAGATTTTATTGGGGTTAATATCCCAGATTTTGCATAAAACAAGATCCATTGCATGGGCATTGTCTGACGCCATTAAAAAATTGAGTGGTCTTGGAGTTCCGTTTCCCGGACCGTTTCCCTCCATCGCGGTAACAGCATCAAGAATATTAAGCCTGGGTGCAACCATTTCATGAATATGAACAACCAGCTGTCCAAATTTATTATTATCCCTTCCCATTCGCATATGCCACTGAACTTTTTCAAGGCCTGCAATGGCGCCAAAGGTGTTTTTGACAGCAGCCGTTATAATCATCTGTCCGTGTGTTTTTGCTTTTGGAAGGTTTATTACTCCGTCACAATCTTTTATTGATTTAAGCATATGAAGCTTCTGTAGCCCCTGTTTTGGAGGATTAATCCAGACTGCATCTTTTGAATTATTGATAATCATAAACTCGTCATCAACAAGATTTAACGCTTTAGAACATGATTTGACAGAGCCGATTCCGGGGCTGTCAGTAACTTCTACTTTCTTTAAAGCTGCCTCTGACGCAAGCTTTGCAGCCTGTCTAATTATTTCGGGGTGAGTAGTGACCCCTGTATTTTCAGCTTTTGGTGCAAGAAAATTTGGTTTTAAAAGTATGTTTTCACCCTCTTTTACAAAATGAGTTATTCCTCCAAAAGGTTCAAGGAGTTTTATGAGGGTTTCTCTTACATTTTCAGGTTCGTAATTTGTAAGTCTGCAAATTGAAACTTTTGTTTTTCTCATTAAATGAAGTCCTGATTAGGGTTGTTTAAGAGGGGGAGTTATTCGTTATGATCCGAGGTAAGAGGTTTGAGCTTTATTTTGCCAATGGGGATTTTGCTGTCACTTTTCTTGCCCTGAAAGGGTCCGTTTCTCAAAAGAGCAGTTGCTTTAATAGCGGGCATCGGCTTTCCATAAAGAAATCCCTGAACCTCATCACAGTTTTGTGCTCTTAAAAACATGGCCTGTCGCTCGTCTTCAACACCTTCGGCTACAACCTTCATTCCAAGAGCCTGAGCCATAGTAATAACGCTTGTTACAATAGCCACATCTTCCTGATTTTCAGGCAGACCGTCAACAAAGCTCTTGTCAATTTTAAGTGCATCAATTGGAAATCGTTTGAGATAACTCATAGATGAATAGCCGGTTCCAAAATCATCAAGGGCGATTCTGATGCCGTGCTCTCTAAGTTTTACCATCATTTTAAATGCCCGCTCCGGGCTCTCTGCGGCTGTTCCCTCAGTAATCTCAACAAAGAGTCTGTAGGGGTCAGCTTTTTCCTCAGTAATTATATTTATAATATCTGTAACCAGATGATTTAGCTTAAATTGATGGGCAGAGACATTTACCGAAACCCATGCAAGGGGAAGTTTATCATTCTGCCATTTATAAAGCTGTGCACAAATAGATTTGATAACATGCTTTCCCAGTTTATGAATAAGCCCTGAGTCCTCTGCAATTGATATAAAACTCCCGGGACCGATAAGACCTCTTACGGGGTGTTCCCACCTTGCAAGTGCTTCAAATCCTCTAACCCTTAAATCGTGAAGCCCGAAAACCGGCTGGTAGTAGACTTTTAGATCTCCGTTATCAATTGCATCGTTTAATTCATTGCTCACTCTCAAACGTGCCAGGGCATTCAAGTGCATCTCTTTATCGTAGACTTCGGTGTGATTTGTTCCCTGTCTTTTTGCCCTGTAAACCGCAGCACTTGCATTTTGAAGAAGCTCTTCAGCAGATTTCGAATTGGTATTTCCTATTGCAATTCCAATGCTTTCAGTCAGTCTGATTGTATGTTTCTTTACAATAATATCTTTGGAAATTGCAATTTTAATTGCATTGGCAACATCCATAATTTGAGACATGTTGGGCATATCTTCAATTATCACTGCAAATTCATCACCATCAAGGCGGGCTACGAGATTATCGTTGTTGTTCCATTTTGCAAGTCTTTTGGCAACAGTTTTAAGGGCGCTGTTTCCGGCGGTAAATCCCAGACTTTCAATAATCGTTTTAAAGCGGTCGAGGTTTATAAGAAGAAGTGCAAAAGTATAATCGTTTCTTTTTTTTATAACAGACAGCTCGCTTCTTATCTGGCTTAGAAGATGGTTTCTGTTGGGAAGTCCTGTTAAATGATCAAACATTGAGTCATAGGCAAGCTGATTCTCAATTCGCTTCTGACTTGAAATGTCCGTTCCGAAAATTAAAACTTTGTCAGTTTCAGGAACATATTGATAACTCCATAAAAAGCTTGATTCTCCTGAATCACTGACAACTGTTTCGGGAAGTTGGGATACTATAGAATTTGCCAGAAAATCCTGATGATTTACAGATAAAAGTTCTGAAATATCAATTGACTGCTGCCAGAGAATCTTTTTAACAGCAGGGTTTGTGTAAAGGATCTCTCCGTTTGCGGCGCATTCAATCAAGGGAGAAGGGTTTTCGTGTGCAAAATATGTGAGCAGTTTATGACGTTCATGATTGATGGTGTTAAAAATAATTTCTGCAAGAGTATCTGCAAGAAGTTTTGAATCGTTAAGCTTCTTGTCAGATGGGCTGTCATCTTCGGATAAAGCCAGGCATAAAATTCCAAAGGTGCTGTTTTGAACCTTAAGAGGAAACACATGAATATCTTTAGGTGTATTCCAGGAACATTTTTTATTAGGGCAGCCGTCACAGTTTAATATTGTGGTTTCTCCTCGTCTTGCAGAGGTCATAAACGCACATTCAGATGTATTAAGTATTTCGTCAATATTATCTGATTCTTCAAAAAGACCAATATCGGTAATCAGTTCGAGGGTTCTGGTTCCTTTTTTTAAAAGGCAAATTGCAATCACTCCACCCTCTACAAATTCAGTTGATTTCAGAAGATATTGTGCTGATTCATGGGCGTATTCTTTAACTGAAAAATCTTTAAGAGATAGTTTTAAAAGGGAGGTAGTAATTTCTGATATTGAGTTTGACAATTTTTCTATCCTGATAATTTTTATTTATAGATGTTTTTTAAATCTATATCCGGAATTATATATTTTTTTAAAAACATATAAAGATTATCAGATAATAATCTGATAGTAAATGCATCATTATAGTAAATGCTTAATTAAACTTTTTCCGGACGGAGGC
>JAFGVO010000165.1 GCA_016937935.1 Deltaproteobacteria bacterium
ACAGATTATTCTGAAGACCCAGATTTTTTAATAGACTTGCAGACAGTTATCTTACAGGAAGTATATCATAGAGATTTTTATAAATTCTTTTTAAAAGTTTTTCCGTGTCATCAAAACTTATACATGCGTCAGTTATAGAAACCCCATATTTTAATTTTTCTCCAGATACTATATTCTGATTTCCTTCATTAATATTACTCTCAAGCATAATCCCGATTATTGACTGGTTTCCCTCTTCAATCTGATGAACAACATCCATGGCAACAAGGGACTGCCTTCTGTAATCCTTTCTTGAATTTGCATGGCTGCAATCAATCATTATTGATGGATTAACACTATTCTTTTTCATCTCAAGTTCACACTCTGCAACAGATATAGCATCATAATTAGATGTGGCACCACCTCTTAAAATAATATGAGTATCCGGATTACCTTCTGTGGTAATAACTGATACCTGACCATCCTGATTAATTCCCATAAAACTGTGAGGCGAGGCAGATGATTCAATTGCATTGATTGCAACCATAAGTCCGCCATCAGTACCATTTTTAAACCCTACAGGCATTGAAAGTCCGCTGGACATCTCACGATGAGTTTGAGATTCAGTTGTTCTGGCACCGATTGCCGACCAGCTGAAAAGATCTGCCATATATTGAGGGCTGATTGGATCTAAAGCTTCTGTGGCAAGGGGAACCTCCAGTTCTAAAATATCAAGAAGTACGGATCTTGCTTTTCTTAAACCCTCCACAATATCAAAACTTCCGTCAATATGAGGATCATTGATTAAGCCTTTCCAGCCTACGGTAGTTCTGGGTTTTTCAAAATATGCACGCATAACTATAAAAACACGATCAGAAAGTTCATTCTGCAGTTTTTTTAGTCTCTTGGCATAATCAATAGCTGCGTCTGTATCATGTATTGAGCATGGCCCGCAAATAACAAGAAACCGTTTATCATTACCTTTTAATATGTCAGAAATAACCTGGCGGGTTTCGCTTATAAACTCGAGACATTTTTCACTTACAGGAAACTCTGTTTTTAATTCTATAGGGGTCAGCATCACTTCCATATTGCTGACATGAACATTAGTCAATCTGTCTTTAAGCATATTACCTCATTTCACAATATTCTTTTTAATTTTTAGTATTATATTGATTCGCTATAGCAACGGTTTCTTGCGTCACTATCTTTTATCAGTCCACATTTGGAACCATTATGAGTTACAACCCCATAACAGTAATTTCGTAGATCACTATCATTGATTAATCCACATTTAGATTCTTTTTTTTCACTTTTTGCAAAACATAAATTTCTATCATCAGCATTTTTGATTAATCCACATCTTCCAGAATTATCTGATACCTCTGAACTACAGCTGTTTCGCATATCTGATTTTTTTATCAATCCACATCTGGAGCTCTCTTTTTTAACGATTGCGATACAAAAATTCCTCAAATCACTGTCCTTAATCAATCCACATTTAGATGAAGAATTTCCGCTCCTTGCCTCACACATATAACGATGATCTGAATTTTTGATGAAAGAGCAGCTTTCTTTGGCAAAAGATATGGACATTGTACTGTTAATAAGAATAAATACTGTAAAAATTGTCTTAAAAAATATGCGTTCCAGACTCATGTTGACTATTTTACCACAAATCAGATATTTTTGCGCTGTTTTCTTGACGATAAGTTTAATTAGAGTTTATCATATTTTTGATGTTTTTTTATAAGCGGTGCCATATGCGCCAAGGGAGGCTTTCTTGTCTGGTAAAACTCTACTATTTGCAGATGACAGCGCAACAATGCGCATGATAATGGAAAAAACGTTCAAAGGTGAAGACTTTGAAGTTATAACTGTGCCTTCAGGTCAGGCAGCCATTGAAAAAGCGAAAGAAATTATTCCTGATATTATAATTGCTGACGCCGGTATGGCTGGCATCAGTGGATATGATGTTTGCAAAGCAGTTAAAGATGAACCATCTTTATCTCACCTGCCCCTGGTCATAATGAGTGGGATTTCAACTCCCTATGATGAAAACCGCGGAACAGATTCTGGTGTTACAACTCATATTAAAAAGCCTTTTGACACAACAAAAATCATTGAAGAGGTTATTGAACTGACACAGACTCATCCTAAAACGGCCAGTGTTGCGAAACCTTCAATGCCCGCACCATCAAGTATGACAGGACAACCACCTGTCAAACCAGAGAGACCGTCATTAAATGCAACACTTCATGCATTTCCAAGACCTGATGCTCCTCAAGGTGCAGTTCCTCCAGCAAAACCTCAAATGGAAAAACCTCCATTGCCACCTGTAAATCCGAGAGCAACAGCAGACTTCAAAATGCCTCTTCCTCCTAGAGATCCTGAACCTATTGAATTTGATGATTCTGAAGCAGATAATCACATTCATGTGGGCACTCTTGCTGAACTGGCTCAAATGAATGACAAGGGTGCTATTGTTGAACAGGAACAAAGAGATGATGCAATAGAACTGGATGCGCAAGAGACTGCTTCTCCTTCCACCAATGAAGAGACAGATTTCAGTGAGACGTCTCCTGCTTCAATTATTCCCGAACCCATTGATGAAGATGAGGATGAACCAGTAACGGCTGTAAAAACCGCCTCAAAAGCAGCGGCTTCAAAAGTTGCAGCGGGAGTTGCAGGACTTACCATGGAACAGGCAGAAGCTATAACTGCTTTAACTGAAGAAGTAATTGAGAAAGTCGTCTGGGAGGTTGTGCCTGATCTTGCTGAAACAATAATCAAAGAAAAGCTGGAACGTCTTTTAAAAGAATAACCCCAAAAAATTCAACTCACTACCCTGGATAAAACATGTTAGATATTCAACTGATTCGTGAAAAAACCGAATATGTAAAAAATGGTCTTAAAATTACAGGAACAGATCCTGCAATTATTGATGAAATACTTGAAGCCGATTTAAACAGGCGATCTCTTCAGGCTGAAGGGGACGAACTTCGTTCAAGAATGAACAAAGAGTCAAAAGCCATTGGCCAGGAAAAAGATCCTGAAAAACGCAAAGCTCTTATCGATGGTATGAGCACATTAAAAGACCAGATTAAAGAACTATCTGCCAAAGCCCCGGAAATAGAGTCAAAATTTAATACACTTATGCTTTCTGTGCCCAACATTCCACTGGAGGAAGTTCCTGTTGGGGATGGAGAAAGCGGAAATACAGTTAAAGAAATTTTTGGTGATGATTTTACTTTCGATTTTACACCACGACCACACTGGGAAATAATGTCTGATCTGGATATAATCGATTTTGAACGCGGACAAAAAATTTCAGGTTCAAGGTTTTATGTACTAAAAGGTAATGGTGCCAGACTACAAAGGGCATTAATCACCTTTATGCTTGATGTTCATACTGTACAAAACAATTATGTGGAGTTATATCCTCCTGTAATGGTTAAAGAGGAGTGCCTTTTTGGCACAGGAAATCTTCCAAAATTTGGTGAAAATCTATACAGAGATATTGAAGGAGAGCACTGGTTTGTTCCCACTGCAGAAGTTCCTGTTACAAATTTCTACAGGGATGAAATTTTAAATGAAGCAGATCTTCCCATAAAACATGTGGCCTATACTCCCTGTTTTCGCCGTGAAAAAATGAGTCATGGTAAAGATACAAGGGGAATTAAAAGAGGGCATCAGTTTGATAAAGTTGAAATAGTCAGATTTGAACACCCTGATAAAAGCCGTGCGGCCCTTGATGAACTTACTGAAGATGCCAGGAGAGTTCTGACTCTTTTAGGTCTTAAACACCGTATTCTGACAATTGGTGCGGGAGATCTCTCATTTGTATCTTGTATGAAATACGATCTTGAAACTTTTGCACCTGGCTCAGAAGAGTGGCTTGAAGTATCGAGCTGCAGTCTTTTTCAGGATTTTCAGGCACGCAGAGCAAAAATAAGATTTAAAGACTCTGATGGAAACAATAGATTTGTACACACATTGAATGGCTCCGGCCTTGCCCTGCCAAGGGTTGTAATCTCAATTATAGAGAGTTATCAGCAAAAAGATGGCTCTGTTATTATTCCTGAAGTTTTAAGACCATACATGGGTGGTCTTGAAAAAATCAGCAAGAACTAATTTATCTTTAAATTACAGCCATTTAGCTAAGAAAAAATTGCATCAACCCGTTCTTTAATCTCCACCTCTTTAACTTTTAAAGCTAAAGAGAGCTCGACAATAAGAAGAGTGCTGGCAGTATCAAGAAGACGTCTTTCACCAAAAGAGAGCTCTTTTCCAAATTTTAACCTGTAAAGATCACGTAAAACTTTTGCAACTTCATATGATGAACCACTTTTGAGCATATCCATATACTCTCTATAACGCCTGTTCCAGGGCTGAGTTGTGACAGCAACATCCTTGCTTTTTAATATTTCAAAAACTTCGTTGGCCTCATTTTCAGAAATAATTGAACGCAATCCTGCATTTGAGGCAGTTTCAACAGGAACCATTATCTTCATTCCATTTTCAAGAACTTTCATAATGTAGAATTCCCGCTCTTTACCCCCAAGTTTTTTCAACTGAATATCAACTATTTCTCCAACTCCATGGGCTGGATATACAGCATTATCCCCAATCTTAAAATTGATAGCATCAGCCATTTTAACAATGTCCCTTATCTAAAATTACTTTTATTCTTATATTTATATTAAAATTATACTATTTATAACTCATTTCCAATGAAGAGAGTATCACAAAACTATGCAACCGTCAAACAGACAAAAATATTCCAACTTTTTATGTAATTGAATACATTAATTGTTTCAAAACCGAATACTAAAAAATAATGTTTAATTTTGGGTAAATATGTTATTAATATTCTGCTATGATTTCAGAATTCTCAAATCCAAATTTTTTAAATACCGGAACCTTTATAGCTGTTGCAAAATTCAAAACAGCTGCAATGGCGGTAGAATGTCAGATTACTCTCTCTTCAATTTTTGATGATATTGCTAAAAGTGTTAAAGATCTCTTTATCGAAGGTAATGGTATTGCCTCCCTTAAGCAGCTGACACAAATTTATGCAGTCTATGGATTAACAAATTTAACGGGCTGGGAACAAACTATGGATATCTCTGTCAGCGGAAATGATGTGATATGGCCTCTTCCTGATGGTATGGATCCCGCAGAAGCAGAAGATATGATTATTCATCTTGAACCTCAGATAATCGAATTTCACGATATGAGTATCGAAACTGAACAGTGGCAGCTCTACCCTCTTCCTCAGCTTCTTTCCATGGATGACACCGAAGATTTAATGGCTATACCTTCTATAGAACGTGCCATTTTTTCTAGTAAAAAAACTATCCATTAGCATCAACAGGACTAATCTGGAGTCCAGACTGCTGCTAAAAAAGGAGAAAATAAATGAAAGCATTTTTAGAATTACAACTTGCAGTTTTGCTTGCCATGCTTTTTATAATTGCCGGCTGTGGAGGTACTTCTGCAAAAACAACCGCCATTGCTGCTGAAAGGGGAAATATGCAGTCTGACAACAATAAAAATCAGTCTTTAACTGACTCACATTATATTTTGGAACCATCCACATCTCCCCCTTCAGGTCTAACTCCCGATGAAGTTCCAATGTTTATAGTTTTTGGTGATGATGATAATGGCTATTCAGGTCTCGACAGTGACGGTAATTTGAAAAAAGGATCCGGAGGGACAGCCTGGCTTGTTGATATTTTTAAAGATATTAAAAATCCCATTGGTAACTCAAATCCCGCAACCTTTGACGGGGCTCCTGCCCATTTTTCCATGATGGGGCTGACAGAATATATTACCTGGGAAAAAAGAGTTGAATGTAAAAGAGCATGGAGAATGGCGTATGAATCCGGTCATGAGATTGGAAACCATACTGCCACTCATCCCCATGGGGATAAAGCTTCAATTGAAGACTGGACAAGAGAGATCAATACAGCGACTTCTGATATGACAAAACCCTGGAATTCACAAAACCCGGATGATTTAAATGGTGGAATCGGTTTGAAAAAAGATGAAATTATCGGATTTAGATCTCCATACCTCCAATACAATGAAAATCTATTTAAAGTACTTGAGCAAAACGGATTTAAATATGACTGCTCTATCGAAGAAGGATATGATGACAAATTTGACGGCAGAAACTTTAACTGGCCATACACCCTTCATAATGGAACACCAGCAAACAGCACCATCGATAAACATCCCTCAATAGTTGAAATTCCTGTTTATCCATTTATGGTTCCCCCTGATGAAGAGTGCGAAAAATATGGAGTTCAAAAAGGGTTTAGATTATCTTTGAAAGAACGGGAAAAAGGACCTCAGTTTCAAAAAGATCATGATCATGATTATATTCATATGGAAGACGGCCGGATTCGTGGACTGGATTATGATTTATGGCAGGAATACAATATGACGGCAAATGAATTTACCGCAACTCTCAAATATACTTTGGATCAGCGCTTAAAATCAAACAGAGCTCCGATGACAGTCTGCATGCACACAGATTTTTATGTTAATAAACCTTGGGATGAAGATTATGGAGTAGAATCAGATGTGGCGAGACAGGCTGCAATTCAGGATTTTCTCGACTACGCCAGTTCTATTCCTCAGGTAAGAATAGTTAGCAATAGAGAACTGCTCTCCTGGCTCCTCAATCCTTCAAAACTTTAATCTTTTACCTGATTTCAAATGAACTTTCCGAAAACTGATAGAGCTCTTTTAATGCTGTCATCATCTTGTCATTGGCTAGATCTCTGCCAATTGTAAGAATAATTTTTTCAGTTAAATTATCAATAAGAACCACAGCTCCTGAAATTTCACGTTTTACCGAAAATGAACGAGGTAATGTATAAGTGAACCATTTAAAAAGTATTCGTCTCTCAATGGATTCCCCTTTAAAGAGATAGACCTTTTGAAAATAATCAATAGTTCCAACAAATACAATAAGGTTAAAAAGTATTACAAGTTTTTGATTAATAACCCCAAAACTGTCCCAATAAAAGACGGAAAAAAGAATGATGGAAAAAAGCAACGCTATCATTAAAAATCGCATTTCTCCAGGAGCTTTAACTTCAACACATGGAGAATTTACAATACCAGGAGGAGGAACTGATGGAGAACCTGAAAATTCAGACTTTATTTTTCTTGGTGAATAGCTCTGTCTGGAAGGAAAAATACTCGGTCTCGATGGAAAGATACTCGGTCTCGATGGAAAGATACTCGGTTTAACAAGCTTTAATTCAGCTGCACTTTTTGAATCAGAAGTCTCAATTATTGCAGCATCTGCAGTAATAGTATCATCTGTCTCAATTGAATTATTCTTTTTATCCATCATAACCTGTATAACCAATGGAGTTTCCAAATTACTATTTTGTTCTACAATATCCATACAGCCTCACTAGATAAATTCACTTATACAATAATAACACGAAACTGACTAAAAAAAAGCGTTAATATGAAAATTCTCATAAATTTCTATTTAACTAATTCTAAAAAGGACATAGCAACCTTTTTATAGCTATCATTTTTATGGATTAAACTCTTAATGCTTCTCAATTCCAGTTTTTGTTTAACAAATTTTTTATGCTCAATATTAGCAACTATCTGATTTGAAATATTTTCAGCGGTGACATCCTCTTGAAAAATCTCAGTTATTATTTTTTTTTGAGCAATCCAGTTAGGCAATCCAACATATGGTAAATTTAGCACATATTTACCGACAAAAAAGCTAACTCTGTCAATTTTATAGATTATAACCATTGGAGTTTCTAAAATTGCTGCTTCAAGAGTAACTGTTCCCGAAACGGCAACTGCAAATTCTGACGACTTTAAAAGTGTGCCTGAATCTTTCTCCCATACAATAATTTTAAAATTTGCAGCCAATTTTTTTAAGTTTTGTGCACTGGTGCTATTATTGAAAATTGAAATAACAGGAGTAAAACCCTGTTTTTGCAATAAAGCTGCACACTCCACTAATACAGAACCATGCCGTTTTATCTCATCTTCTCTGGAACCAGGAAAGAGTGAAACAATTTTAGCATCAGGAAAGACATTATCATTCAATATTTTTTTCTTTAAAATACCAATATCACAATTTTTAAACTTTTTTTCCAGCTTTTCAGCAAGGGGATGACCTGTATAAATGGCGGGAATATTTTCATTATTATAAAGTTCTAATTCAAATTTAAAAAGAAGGGCTACTAAATCTACTCGCTTCTTTAATACTTTCAGTCTATTTTTTCTCCATGCCCAGACTTTAGGACCCACATACCACATAACCCTTACACCATCTCTTTTTAATGCACCTGCAAGTCTGATATTTAAATCATAGCTGTCTATTAAAATAACAGCACTCACATTTTTTTTTTTGCAGAGAAGTCTGAATTTAGCATATATTTCAGCCCATCTTTTAATATTTTTAAGAGGATCCATAAGTCCCATGGCTGAGATATCTTTAATATTTAAAATTAGCTCTACGCCGGCTTCTAATAAATTATTACCACCTATACCAATAAATTGTGCATCATGATCAATATCTTTAATCTCATTTACAACACCTCCTCCAAGAAGATCTCCAGATGGTTCTGCTGCAACAATTGCAAAAGAGTGGCTATTTGTATTTTCATTCATTAAAAAATCATACCTTTATTAGAAACTCATTGCCAGATGAAATAAATCAAATTACAAACCATTAATTGAGAACTCTTTATGAAATACAAGAAATACAAAAATAGAAACCAGGAAGTCACAAATATCGCTGTGGAAATCCCACAAATAGTTAAAGATATATTTTCCCAGTCAGAAAATACACATCCTCTTATCTGGTCCAGGTGGTATCAGATTGTGGGAGAGCAGATGTATATGCGCACATTTCCTAAATACTATAAAGATAAAACTCTTATAGTTGGAGTAACCAGTTCTGCCTGGCTTCAGGAGCTGAATGTTTTTAAAAAGAAACTTCTCTCAAATATCATTAAAGAGGCCGGCAAAGGCTCTGTTACCAATTTAAGATTTGTCCTGGACAGCGATATCGGGAAATTTCAGTCACATCTGAGAAAACCCAAAAAATATATAATTGAAGAGCCGGATCTGTCTACCCTTCCGGAAAACATAACTGATGCTGCAGATAAAATTGACGACAAAGATCTTGGGGATGCCATAAAAAAGGCTGCGGCTGCAAACCTTAAAAATCACAAATAAATTAGAATGCTTCTACAGTGTAATTATCAGAGAGGTTGCGGGGATCGTAGCAGAATTTAACGCCATCTTTATCAATGCAACCATATTGAGTGGCTTCACCTTCCCATACTTCATCAGTCTCATCATTGCGACAGTCACTATCAGTTTCACATGATTTAGCACAGGCTTTGCTGTCAACATCGGCCTCCATAGTTCCAAAAGCGACCTTGGTGGAACTGCTAATCATTACATGATCTGCAGGACATGCTGTCATGTTATCATAATCACCAAAAGTGGCCTGGTCGCAAATAACAACTGCACCGGTACAACCTGTTGCCTGGAGAGAGCAAAGTCCGTTTGCAAACCATGTCTGATTAGCACTTGTGCCACTATAACTTCTTAAACATACAACTTCTGCTCCTGTTACATCTGTTGGCACATCATCGCAGCCAACAGGTGTTCCTCCATTAGGAACAGGAATACCAAGAGCCTCACAACCGCTTGTTGCACATGAACATGCAGAACCAATTGTCTGATCTGCTGTTGGGTCAACATTTACAGCAGTATCAGCTGTATCAGCCGTGTCAGATGTATCAGATGTATCATCAGTGCTCTCTTCGGTATTGCTGTCAGCACCAGTATCACTGTCACTATCATCCACTGTTGTATCTGTACCATTATCAGAAGTGTCACTGTCAGTTGCAGTATCATCTTTGCTGTCATCATTTGAATCACTGCCGCATCCCCCAATGCTTATTGCTGAAAATACAGACACTAAAATTAATAATCTAAAAATTGAAAGTTTCATAAAAAATCCTTTGAAAAAGTTTAATTAAAACATTTATTATTACTGACAAACCATACTGTCAAGAGTTCCCCCCCAGCTAACATAAGTACGACTTGGAGAATCATTTGGAACCTGCATAAAAGGCATAGAAAAAGAAGACAAATCAGAAGAAAATGTAAGAGTCTCAAGCTTCTGCTCCCAGGTCTCATCCTGAGCATTGTCACCATCATTTAAATTACCCATACTACATGATGCAAATAAAGCACCATCATTACAATTAACATTTCCAACACTTCTGTAAGGAGCAAGACAACCTGGCCCGGTACCTACAACATCAGGAGTATAAGAATCTTTATCACTGTTGTATCCAGAAGGAAATGTGCATGAATCCCAGGTTATAGTTGGTGCAGTGCCTAAAGCGATTGTTCCTGTTGCCTGTGCCGCAGAATTACCAGTAGCATCAAGTGTTGGAGAAAATGCCGTTACATCGGTTGTAACAGTAAGATTACCCACGGCATTGGTAACCACACTGAATTGCTGAGTGTTTTCATAATACAAAACTTCTGCAGTACCTGCAGCCGCATTATTCCCCCCATCACTTGGTACTCTGATTATCAAAGTTCCCGGACCAATAGCCCAAGTACCGTCTCCTGCAGAAGCTGTAGTATCACGTATTCTCATGTTTACGCCGGTATAATTGTCACCATTATCTCCGTTACCTTTAACAAGGTTGTAGGTAAGTATACATTCAGTTGTTAACGGCACGTCACAGTCACTACCATCCCAGCCTGTATCACAACTACAAGTATAAGAATCTATTCCATCACTGCATGTTCCGTGTAAACAGGGATCGGGATTACAGTCGTTAATGTTATTATCACAATTGATGCCATCATAGCCTGTTTCACAACTGCAGCTGTATTCACCTGGTGTTGTATCTGTGCAGGTTCCGTGTAAACATGGGCTATCATCACATCCAAAAACCTCAATTGAACAGTCAGAGCCGGTCCATCCAGCCTGACATGAGCATGAATATGAATCAAGACCATCACTGCAGGTTCCATGCAAACAGGGATCGGGATCACAATCATCTGTATTTGTATTACAGTCAACACCTTCCCAACCTGCATCGCAGGTGCATGTAAACGAATCTACTCCGTCACTGCAGGCGCCGTGTACACATGGATCAGGATTACAATCGTTAATGTTATTATCACAATTTACTCCGTTATAACCCGTGTCACATGTACATGTATATCCGGAAGCTCCGTTTACACAACTGCCATGATCACATGGATCTGGACTGCAATAATCAACAACTCCAGTATCTGAACCAGTATCAGAATCTGTTGCGGCAGCACCAATGCAGAATGTACTCATATCTGAACCGGGAACAAGTCCAATAAAATCTCCTAGTGGAGTAGCACACTCATAACCTTCTCGTTTACAATCATTATCTTTTTTGCAAGACTGGAGACATTGTCCATATGTTAAAAACGAACTTAAAACAGATGCATCATCCGCCGGAAGTGAGAGGGCACTTACAAGTCCGGCATAAGTGGCTTCATCAACATCTTTTAACGGAAAGAAACATGTGCCGCCCTGTCCACAGTCTGCATCTGTAGCACATGTGGGCACTGTTGAACAGTACCCTTCAGGGAGATCAACCCCAAGCATTGCAAGTCCCTTTGAAGCTTCATTTTCTGATGATGCAAGAGATGCCAAGGGATATAAACCATCTGTAATACAGAGGGGTTTGCCTGGATCTGCACACTGTGCATCTTTTGTGCAGGGAGACCCGACAGTCAGCAAATCTGTAACTGTTGTGTCAGAATCTTTAACTGTGTCAGAACTATCAAAATTAGTATCTGTAATTCCTGTTTCTGATTCAGTATCATCTGAATTTCCACCACCAGATCCGCTACAACCCGCAAGGGCAAAAAGTATTGAAATTACAAACAAATAAATCTTATTTTTACTCATTATTACTCTCCTTTAAATTTGTTTAAAAACAATTAACCACTTAATTAAACCTTTTGATTTAAAAATTCCAGTAAAATTGCTTTTTAAACAACAGCTATTTTTTTAATTGAAAAATTATTTCGCTGATTTTCAGATTGAACAGAGCTTTAAACTTGTAGTTTACCCTGTCAAGATAGTGTGAAAAGGCGAGGTCTATCTCTTTTTGTAGTTTTTTGGGAATTACCTTAGTCTCTTTTGCTTCGTTACAAAGTCCGGGATACTTTTTTACAATATCCATTATTAATGTTGAAGCAATTTCAGTGGCGGCAGGTTCAGTTGAAATTTTCCGCCTCCTGCGCTTTTTAGCAGGATGCCGCCCCATTTTTTTAACTTCAGAAGCTACCCTGAACCCCTGAAGTACAACTATAAAAACAACAGCTAAAACACCGACCAGTGCTATTTTTTCAAATCCCACATTTTCTCCATAGCCAGTCCTAATAATAAAAACTAATTAGAGCAGCTTAAAGTTCGGATAATTTTTTTTGAACTCTTGCATCAGCCTCAACAACTTTTTGGCCAAGTACTATTCTCTCTTCATCAAGAGCCTTTGCCAGATTCTCATCAAGATTACTTATAATTGATGCGGCAATAAGCCCTGCATTTTTTGCTGCATTTATTCCAACTCCGGCAATGGGAACTCCTCCCGGCATCTGAACTGTAGACAAGAGGGCATCCATTCCTCCAAGTCCGCCGACTTCAAGGGGAAGACCAATAACAGGAAGAGTAGAATTTGCAGCCATTGCCCCCCCTAAATGGTTTGCAGCCCCTGCTGCGGCTATAATTACAGCATGACCGTCACTTCTGGCATTTTTAGCAAGTTCAACTGCTCTTGAAGGAGATCTGTGTGCAGATGCAACAGAAACTTTAAACGGAATTTTATAATCTTTTAAAACTTTAAATGCGGGCTCAACTTTTGAATAATCGTTTTCGCTGCCCATAACAATTAATACACTTTTCATTTTCAACTGCTCCTTATTGTTATCTCTTTACAAAGAGTGTTCATAGTGCTCTGTGGCCAATATCTCTTCTAAGTCTCATCCCGTTCCAGCTTATCTCATCACACGCTTTATATGCATTTTCTGCTGCTTTTGCAAGTGTGTCTCCAAGGCCTGTAACACCAAGAACACGTCCTCCTGAAGTAACAATATCTCCATCTTTTTCAGTTGTTCCAGCATGAAATACAACCACATTTTCAATTGACCCCGCCTTGTCAAGCCCGCTGATCTTTTCGCCTTTTTTATAATCTGAAGGGTAACCGCCTGCTACAAGTACAACACAAAGTGCAGCACCATCCTTCCATTCAATATTAACATCTTTTAAACGATTATCTGCAGCGGCCAATAAAACCTCCGCAAGATCATTTTTCATAAGTGAGAGAAGCGGCTGACACTCGGGGTCACCAAATCTTACATTATATTCAAGAACATTTATCTCA
Source organism: Deltaproteobacteria bacterium (assembly GCA_016937935.1). GTDB lineage: Bacteria > Myxococcota_A > Polyangia > JAAYKL01 > JAAYKL01 > JAFGVO01. Next base: position 13,440 of record JAFGVO010000165.1, read on the forward strand.
TCACCATCAATCATAAGCCCCGCGTACAAAACGCCTTTAAATGGATTTCCATCTTTTGCCATTCCTTCAACGGTTCTTTTGATAACAGTTTCAATAATTTTTTCTCTAAGCCGGGGTGTTACAACAGGAGCAGGAGCATATGCCCCCATCCCTCCCGTATTGGGGCCAGTATCACCTTCAAATGCAGCTTTATGATCCTGAGCGGCAATAAGTGTTATAAAATCTGTTCCGTCACATATTGCCAGAATTGATGCCTCTTCACCTTTTAGAAAGTCTTCAATAACAACCCGTGCTCCGGCACTTCCAAAACTGTTCTCGCTTAAGATTGATTTTACCGCAGCCCTGGCTTCCTCTTTTGTATCACACAATATTACCCCTTTACCTGCAGCAAGGCCGTCAGCCTTTACAACGCAGGCTCCGGCTCTTTTTTCTAACTCTTCCAGGGCTTCATCAATATCTGTATGTGAAGAAAATTTAGCTGTGGGAATATTATGTCTTTCCATAAACTCTTTAGAATAGCTCTTGCTTCCTTCAAGCTGTGCAGCTTTTGCTGAAGGTCCAAAAACAGGAATTCCCGCATCTTCAAGTTTATCTGCAAGTCCTGCTACAAGTGGAACTTCAGGACCAACAACCACAAGACCAACGCCCTCTTTTTTTGCGAGTTCAAGCTGTCCGTCAATATCAGCAGCATCAACATTTACACATCGTGCAACATCTTTTATTCCACCGTTTCCAGGAGCACAGATCACTTCTTCAACAATTTTACTCTGTGACAGTTTCCAGCACAAAGCGTGCTCTCTTCCTCCGCTGCCGGTTACTAATATTTTCATTCTCATCCTCCAGATTTTAACTAAATTTAAACCAAATTATATTGTTAATTA
>JAFGVO010000166.1 GCA_016937935.1 Deltaproteobacteria bacterium
CCAACATCTAATAATTTCAAGCACTTACAAGATTGAAACCCCGTTTTTTATCCAAATTTAACAAAAAATTGTCGAAGTCGGGCTAAGTTAACGGTAGATTCCTTCACGATAAAATGCAATCACCGTTTGAACAGAATTACCAACAGTGAAAATCCGTAAATATCGCAGAATCGCAGGACCGTCCCCTAGGACACCTAGGACAGTCCCCTCGGACGGATTAATATCGCAGAATCGCAGGACCGTCCCCTCGGATTCGGTCCCCTCGGATTCGTCCCCTCGGATTCGCTCGGATTCGAAAAAGGCATTCTATTGGGGTTGCTGTTTGGAACCGCAGAAACGGAAATTGTTTTGAGGGAATTGCTTTATTTGCACATGATTAAACATCATCCAAATAAATTAAAAAAAGCTGAAAGTATTCATTCGAATTTTACCTTTTCTTTGGTATGGCGATCCAATTAGGGGTGGAATTGGTTTAAATTTATTTTTAAGAAGAATCAATACGGTGATGTGAAACTTCAAAAATTAAAGAATTTTTACAACATTAGTTTGATTATCATTCTCATGGATATTTTAACCCTGTCTTTATATTGAGTTCAACAGGTACAGCAAACCTTTATTGATAGGCTTTTAAGACTACTTGAGCTGTGAGTTATCGGTTTGGGTACATGTCAATCATGTACTTAGGCTTATTGATTGCCTGTTGATCTGTAAATAATGATGTTTTTATCCTGATAATGCAGGGTTAAGCCGGGTTTAGTTGTTTTCTTAACTGCTGTTATTGGGCATCTGCCAAAGAAAAATGAATGAGGATATGGAGATTACTGTTATGGCTTACAGCTATGATATTTACGGAAGATATATTGTAGATATTATTTACAATAACGGGGTGTATTTTAAAAATAAATTGTTGAGTCAGGTGTTGCAGTTTTTCTGGACACGGACTTATAAAAAGAGTATATGTAAGTTCTACCGTTAACAAAATTTCAAAAAAAATATGTTGGAGAAAAAGATTGTGCATGCGCATGCAATATCTTTTTATTTGTGGTATTTATGGCATATTGCGCATCTATTAACCATTAAAAAAAGGTTAAAGTTGCTGTTAACAGTTCCCTCCCCAATTGGTTTGCAAATCTACAGCAAACAGAGTAATTTTTATTTTGTGAATAGCACGTTTGTAATTAAAGGAGTCTGCTGATGTTTCGATTTATGCTTGCCCTGTCCGCCTTGTACAGGACGGTTAAATATATAATCGGGGTGCCTGTTACTTTTGCCATGGCAGGTCTTCCACTTGCATGGTGTCTGCTTCAGCGGTATCGCCTTAAAACTTATGCGCCAAAGGCGGGATGGAAGTATATCCCATCTGAGTCTTCATCAAAGTCTCCAATAATTAAAAAAAGTATTGATGGTTACAATGTGGAAATCTGGCCAAGTGATTCCTTTGGGGCCAAAGTTTTTGTTTACTTTAAACACCGCAGAAAACTCGATCTGGATCCCGGACGTCCCGGCAGCCGAGCAAAAAAAATAGAGGACTTTACTACTGCGTCTAAAAATTTTAACGCTCTATTTTACACCATGCGGGGGGGAAGGAGAGAAATAGCCGGCCTTCAAAACAGTCCCGACGCCCTTGATGCAGTGGTGCGCTTTCGAGCCAACTGGATGTTCAGCGGCGGGGACCTGCTTATTACCGAAAATTATCTGTTGCTGTACATGACTTACGGCACTCCGATTGGCTACTATCTGCCGCCCGGAGTTCTTGAATCTCTATCTCTGGATGCCGTGAAAACCACCGCCAGATTCGAATCCGCTTTTAAATAGCATCGTTATTTCTTCAGACAGAGAGTCAGCAATATAGTTGCATATTTGTGCAGTCCGGTTCCATCTATTCTTTACTAAAGTTTGAGTTCAATATAACGTGGATGCACAATAAGCTCATGCATAAAAACCATGACTGAATAGCATCAAGGAACAGCATGAACTTGTCAGAACAGACTTTATTAGATCTTTTAGAAAAAAAGCATCTGCTTTTTGATACTCCTCATTTTTATACTTTAAAAGAGGGTGACCCCCGTTATTTAGACCCATCAGAAATGGCACATCTTTATGTCTCTTCGGCCCTGCTTGTGACGATAATGGAGTTTGTGTCAGAGCAATTATGGTTGAGTAACGAAGAGGATAAAAAGAGTGGTGTTAATACTTTATATGAAGATTTTATTACTCCGTTTTTTTTAGATGAGCTTGCTCCGGTTTTATTTTTGAAGAGCTTTTTTGTTAGTGGCGGTGCAGAAAATATCAGGGTGATTTTAAAAGATACTATTGCAATCGAGAAGGAGGTTTTGTCCCTGATTGCCGCCCGCCCGGGAGATGACCTTAAAGAGTTTGTTGTGCAGTCGTTAAAAGAGATGACCGCACATTTTATTCATGAAGAAAAAGCTCAGGAGAGTAGAGAGCAGAGTCTTGGTCATAAGGGACTTCGTCTATATAGAACCTTTGATAATCTGGATATTTTATTTAATCTCAACTACACCCTGGACAGAGAGATGGTTGTTGATCAAAGCGCCAAAGAGAGACTTTATCAAAGGGCCGGAGCCGGTGTACAGTCGGGATACTCAACTATTTTATTAGCTCTTCACGGTATTGACCCCAAAGAGGGGAGCTCTATGATAGACCTTGGGTCCGGTTATGGACGAGTTGGACTTGTATGGACTTTGTTAAGACCGGATATATTTTTTACAGGATATGAGTATGTGCCTCATCGTGTAACTGTCTCCAATGCTGCTTCAAAGGTTTTTGGCCTAAATAATTATTTACAGTTTAAAGTTCAGGACCTCTCTTTGGAATCATTTAAAATACCCGATGGGGATGTCTATTATTTATATGATCCGTTTACAAAAGAGACATATCAATCAGTTCTTAAACAGATTGTTGAAGTGAGCAGAAGAAGAAAGATCACAGTTGTCACAAAGGGAAATGCCAGAAGCCGGCTAATGGAAATAAGTGAAAAAAACAGCTGGCGGGAGCCAGAAATTATTGATTATGGAAATCTTTGTATATTTGAGTCGCAGAGTTAATCCTTCAATTTATTTTGCAAATCTGCGTCAGACAAAGTAACTCTAACCCCATGAGCAGTAAATATGTGAGGGATGCCTTGCTTTTTACAGGTTGTCAACGGAGCAGATAAATGTGTGAATGTTATGTTTAGGATAATGGCAGCAATAGTTTTTGTTTTAATTTTTACTGCAGGTTCCTGTGCTTCCCAAAAACAGCAGAAAACTGTGCATGACATTGCAGTTGTTCCTGCAGACAACATGTTGTCCGGAAGTTCGCAAGCGGACACCCAGGCAGTAGAAGTAGATACCTCGACGGTTGGAGATACAGCTGTTGAGACTTCCCCTGGTACCTGTATCATAGAGAGCGAAGTTTCCCCGCTTAATGATACGGTGTTAAATGTTCCATCCGGCGCCTGGACTCTGGCTACAATTAAAAAGCAGTTTGAGACCCCCACGGTTATAAAGCTCAGTGCAGAGGGTGCCGCCAGGGTGCAAATGCTCATAGGTGGGGTGCTCCTTAAAAATATTGTCTCTGATTCCATTTTAATCCAGTCAAAAGTGCCCGCGTTTTATCAAAATGGTGTGTATGCCCATAAAGGGCGATTTGCGGGATTGTCTAAGGAAGGGGTTGTTTTTGAAGTTACTCCAGAGAATATTCTGGCTAATGGCAGGCCGTTTCGCTTTCAGGTTAGCACCAGTTGTTCCAGTCTGACATTGGACAACAAGATTTCAATTGATGATATGGCAAAAGAAATTAAACTTAAACACAACAAAGAACTCCTGACACATTATGCGGTTATGCGGAGTAATGATGAGCCAATGCTGATTTATCCCGCCTATCCCAAAGAAAAAACAGAAACAGCTCTTCAATACACCGGTAAAGAGATTTATTTATTGACCGTCTCCAGGGTACGGGAGGAATATTATGGAAGGTCTACTTTGAAGTTGGATATGACCCGGGAGGAATATGAAGATTTCTTTGGGGATACATATTTTCCGGTATTAATAGAAGAGCCTGGTTACTTTATGTTTGGATTTGCCCACAACAAGCTGTTCAAAAGATCCTATATTATTGGAAGTGAGCCCAATGAGATACCTCCCGGAACAGGCTGGTCAGGAGGTCGTGATCCCTCCGTTTGTGATAGTGATATTCCCTTGTATGCAATCTTTGAAGATCAGGCCGAACAAATAGGAATTGTAACCCGGGAAACAAAACTAAATCTGCTGGAGCCCATGACAGGGGGGAACGAAAATTTTGTAAAGGTATATCATGGCCGGCTTGAAGCTTATCTACAGCTGGAAAAAGGAGTTCAGCTGGCAGTTCCCAAAGAGAGCATAGCCTCTTGCCGAATAGTAATGTGATTTTATGCTGAACAAATAAAACAATATGAATCAAATGAAACATATAATAATAAAAGGACAAAATGGCACTCACCGCAACTGTATACAAAGCTGATTGCTCAATAGTTGATATTGACAGAAATTACTACGCCGACCACCAGTTAACCCTCGTATGTCAGCCGTCGGAAACCCATGAGCGTATGATGATGCGACTGCTTGCATTTGCACTTAACGCAAACCCCGACCTCCAGTTTGCAGCGGGTATGATGGACAATGATGAGCCCGATTTGTGGCACAAGGATCTTACCGGAGCCATTGACCTGTGGCTTGAAGTGGGACAACCCGATGAAAAGCGCATTCTTAAAGCGTGCGGACGCTCAAATCTGGTAAAGATTTACACCTATCACGGGAGGCCTCAGATATGGTGGAACGCTCTGGCGCCTAAAGTTGAAAAAGCCAGAAACCTTGAAGTATACAGCGTAAACTCAACCGCCAGCAAAGCCCTGGTGCAATTTGTACAGCGCAACATCAACATACAGGTAACAATTCAGGACGGCGCCATATGGGTACGCAACGATAACCTTGAAGTAGAAGTAACCCTGACAAAACTAAATTCAATCTGAACCCATTCCTAAAGTTGTTAGGGTTATATTTGGGTCATATTGTGACCCGTTTAGGTTGATTAATGGGTCATGTTATATTTATTATAATTTATAAATAAATTAATTTCTTACCTTCAACCCTTCAATTTATTTTGCAGATGAGGGATAAGCAAAGTAATTTTTTCTTATGAATAATAAGGTGAAAGAACAGTCATTATTAACAAAAAGTAAATGCGTTTGTTTTATTGATACTCTTAAAACGGAACGACTTTCGATACACAGGAAATTTATATGAATCATAAAATTGAGAGTAACAATCAACCGCTCGATGTGGTCGTTATCGGGGCCGGACCCGGGGGACTTACTGCCGGGGCACTGCTTGCAAAGGCCGGACTTAAAATTGCCTTAATAGAAGAGCAACCCGTAGTGGGAGGATACCTGGCAGGGTTTTCACGCAAAGGATTTCACTTTAACTCCTCCATTGAGTGGCTCAATGAGTGCGGTCCGGAGGGCATCGCCGGAAAGGTATTTGCCCATATCGATGACGATGTGCCCGAGTTTCCGCCAATGAAAAATATATTTAGGGTCA
>JAFGVO010000167.1 GCA_016937935.1 Deltaproteobacteria bacterium
CAAAGGGGTGGCACTCTAAAAACTTTCCATCGTTAGATACTGAAGCTAAAATGTACGGCAATAATCTGGTACAGCCTTTAGACGACAAAAACGGGGCAGCAATATCTGTTAAAATATACTGGAAAATCGGTGCACTTCTTCGCATTGAGCAGGAGCTGCGAGGAACTAACGGAATATTACTCCGAACCTATCAGTACTGTAACGGCATTCTCTGTTTTGCAGAGCAGCGTGAAACTGTTCAAAAAGATATGAACGGTTTTTTGCGTTCAACAGATGATCCAGTAAGGGTTTACCAGATCTATCTAAATAAAAAAGAGACTTTAAAAACTGTTTCATATGATGAAATTTCAACGCAATTAATCTATTCAACAGAAAATCAAAAAAGCATTCATTCAATTGAACCATTAAAGACAGTTTTTTCTAATCTCACAAAAGACGGTGAGCGCCTGTACAAAAATATAAGCAACAATCTTGTTCCCACAGTAGATGAACAGACCCGATTTATTGACTCAAGTGAGGAAGCTGTCGCTCTCAAAGATAATAGTCCCTATGTGACGGTAGATTTGATACATGGGAGCCGACTGATAATAGGGAGGGCAGAAGATTTTATCAATACCGATGAGATGCTCCTGCTCAATGGAACCATAGATAACAAAATGGGAGAAGCAGTTATAAGTTATGATGAGATCAAACGTGGAAATCTCATAACATCTGATAATCCGCTCTCTTTTATAATAGGTAAACCGTTTATCATCTACAATGAAAATGACCACAGCAAACTGGTGCATGTAAAAGAGCTTTTTATCGCAGCCCGTTTTCTTTATGGCTCTCCGGATTTGTCTGCATCTGAAGTTTTTCAATCAGCCACCCCATATATTGGAGCCATTATTGAAGAGACCCTTGATTATAAAGAAAACTGGCAGTGGGGCCACTATGCAGGGTTTGCCACACCTGAGGCCATAAGTGGAAACTGGAATGATTTTGAAAAACTTGATATGGATTTTGATGAGACCCATAATATTAAAGAGTGGGGAGAAGAAAATGAAATTTACAATGATGTTTTCATCGGTGAAAATAAGAGGTACCGCTACTATTTCAGATTTTCAAGCAAAGGAGACATCTGCGATCAAACAGGCGAAGACATCTATAATGATGCCTGGGGTATGCTAATCTATGATCTCAATATGGATAGTCTGGATGACTATTCCAATTTCTTTGATGGAATATCCGGCATTGCAAAAATCCCCTATGACGCATACGAGGACACAGAACTTCAAGGCACCATTTTTTTATTTAAAGGCAGATACACCGACGAGATACACCTCGTTCTATTTCAACACGGGGAGTTAAAACCATTAATAAATATTCCAGACCAGGTAAACGACTTTGGCCCGTGTTGACAAATAAAGGGATTTGCAAATTAATTAAAATCAGGTTAGACACACCTCATGAGCAGTAATAAGTAAAAATATTTCACATTAAATTATAAGAAAAGAGAACCATGAGCCCATTTATTCACAGTCTCACAATGATGCTTGTTTTATTAAACCCGTTTTTACTTGTAGTCTATCTCCTCGATTTAATTCAGGAGCTTGATCAAAAAACCTTCTCATCCATCCTAATTAGAGCCGGACTGATTTCCATTGGGGTTTTTGTCTTTGCTTCTTTAAGTGGTGAATATTTATTTACTCACTTTCTCCATGCAAAATTTGCCTCTTTTCAGGTTTTTGGAGGAATCGTATTTCTTATAATTGGATTGCGTTTTGTATTTCAGGGCACTCAGGCAATGCGGGGTTTAAGAGGTGATCCTCAACATATAGCAGGTGCAATAGCAATGCCTATACTTATAGGGCCGGCCACAATTTCTGCAGCAATAATTTCCGGAGAAAACCTTGGACCAGTCTTTGGCATAATCAATATATTTGTCGCTGTTGCCATCTCAATTTTAACAATATTGGGATTAAAAAAACTACATGATTTTGTAGCACCAAAACATGAAGGTCTTGTGGAAAGATATGTAGAAATAGCCGGCCGTGTAACAGCACTGGTAGTAGGCACATTTTCTATTGAAATGATCCTCCAGGGTATAACCTCCTGGATGAAGTAATTTCCTTACTTCTGATACACACGCACGTAATCAAATTTTTGAACCATTGGAAAATCGTTGTAATCCACGTCTCCACCCATCATTCCGCCAATGGCCAGGTTTAGGATAATGTGGAAAGTATTGCCGTCTTTGCCTGTGTAGGGCCAATTGGTCTGACTCCAGGTGGCCGGACGATAAAAGGTATGAAAAATATAGTCATCCACAAAAAACTCAACTCTGTCACCGTACAGGTTTGCTCCGTACACGTGCCATTCAGTCTCGGGGTTTGTCGGATTGTATGACTGCATCGTATGGTTTATTGCATAATCATCATGGGCGGCACACTGAAAGTAACCAGTGTTGCCCACATATTCAAAAATATCAAGTTCTCCGCACCCGGGCCAGCCCCCGTAAGGTCCCTGTTCATCCCCAAGAAGCCAGAATGCCGGCCAGGCACCACCGCCCCCGGTCATTAAAGATTTTGTTTCGATACGATAAGATACGGAGTTGTCCTGTGCAGGAGCCCATGCCACTTTAGATTCGATTCGTCCTGAAGTTACACCATTATTGTTAAGTGCCGTAATATCAAGGATTCCCCCATTCTGATTAAGATTGTTTGTACTGCTGGTATAGGACTGAACCTCATTGTTTACAGTTCCCGGAGCCCACTGTTTGATCTCCCATTTTGTTTGATCCGGCAATCCTGTACCATTAAACTCATCTGACCAGATCAGCTGCCAGTCTCCGGTCCCTGTCTCTTCACATTGTCCGTCCGTTGAACATGCAAAACCATTCCCACAGTTTCCGCAGCTGCCGCCGCAACTGTCATCTCCGCACTGAAGACCATTGCATTGAGGAATACATGTTTCCAGATCAAGCCAGTCAAAATTTGCAATACCGTCTGCGCCCGTACCTACAAGGTATAAAGTGTGAAGTCCACTTGTTTGAGAAATGGCTACTTTTACCTCTTCCCATGCAGTCCACGCTCCTGTTCCTTGCGGGGTAAAGGTTCCAATAAGGATTCCGTTAACTCCATCAAGTCGCAGCTCAACAAAGCCGCCCGTATTACCTTTGGCATAATTTATGAGGAGTACGTTTGCACCTGTCATGTCAATATTTTCAAAAGAGAGATAGTCGCCGTTATCAAAGAAACCTACTGTTGAATCATCATTATCAAGTGTGGTTCCGCTTTCATCACCGGTGTATGACTGATTGCAATCACCAACGTCCAAGCCGTAGGCACACTCCGCCTGGATATTTTCCGGAACAGTTACTGTTCCTGTATCCGAACCCGTGTCGGTTGTTACTGTATCTGAACCTGTGTCAGTTGTTACTGTATCCGAACCCGTGTCAGTTGTTACTGTTTCAGAACCTGTGTCCGTTGCAGTGCCTGCATTTTCTGAACTGCAACTTAAAATAAACAGTAACATTAACAATAAAACAGAGTACTTGTTTTTAAAAACTTTCATATAAATGACTCCTTTTATGGCAATCGTTTTATCTATTGGCACTCACCAAGGGTTCCATCATCATGCCACTTGAAATTGTCTTCTTCCCAGTTTGTGTAATATTGGGCTTCATTATTATATGCGAAACCAACATGGGGAAACCAGTTATCTTTTGTTGTCTGCTCATCGTCCATTTCATCTGACCAGAGCAGAACACCGTTTTTATCAGTTACCCTGACCCAGTCCACCTGAAGTATATCCTGTGTAAAATCACCTGCAATCTCTCCACCCATGTCTCCCCCAAGAGCCATGTTTAAAATAATTTTGCTGGTTTGTCCCTCTGCGTCATCGTATTTTTTGGTGGCCTGATCTTCTCCGTCAAACGTATAGGTAATTGTATCAGCTCCAAACCTTACCCCATAGGTGTGCCAATGCTCGGGACCGCTTGTATAGTTAACAAGTTCCGGGTCGTTGTGATCAACAGGAAAAACAGGTTCTCCCCATTGATTTGTCTGATAGTTAGTATCGTCGTGGGTTCCAATCCATTCAATAATGTCAATCTCGCCGCAGCCGGGCCAGTCAGTTTGATTTTCATAACCTGGCTCTCCTGAATCTGTTCCTAAAAGCCAGACACTTGGCCATGTTCCGTTTACATAAGGATCTTCTGCATCACAGCGTTTTAAAGCCATTTTTGCACGTGCCCTTACCCATGTGCCTTCAACATTAGGAACATTATAGTTACTATTTAGTCGTCCGGATGTGTATTCTGCACCGTGATCATTTTCTTTTAAACCAATAATTCCAAGAATTCCTGATGCTGTTTCATTGTCAGTATCATTACCTGTATTTGAGTCAGTATCTTCCGTTCCCGTATCATTTGTGTCCATTGTCTCTGAATCATTGTTTATCTCTGAATTGGAGTCCTGGTTTAAACTTGTATCCGGATCTGTCCCGGAAGATTTATCATTGCCCGTAGCATCATCTCCACATGAAATTATAAAACAGTTGGAAAAAATCAAGATTAAGATCAAAGATAAGTGTTTTTTCATAGTCATTTTCCTTTTCCGGCTTATGGCCATTGTTAACTCCTGTTGCTATAGCATGATTACTTATATTTTTTTTAGCAACATAAGTTATTTAATTTATAAATTTTATTTAAGGTTACGGGAACATTGGGTGCTAACGACGCCGGTGCAGAGCTGTTTGTGAACGGCAAACGCATGTAGCTTGCCCGATGCCCTGACTGGAATCACCGGCACATTTAATAAATTCGCCGAGATAATAGATAACATAGAGGATGCAGATCCTCTCATTATGGACGAAGCCAGTTGATAAGTAAACAACACCAAACCTACATAAATAAACTTTATGAGTTGTATGCTTCTATTTATGCCATTAATAAATTTGAAAACA
>JAFGVO010000168.1 GCA_016937935.1 Deltaproteobacteria bacterium
AAAGAGGCTTTCGAGGCACTGCAGAAAGCAGAATTCAAGTTACCGGAATAGGCTTCTTTTGAAATATATCAATAAAATTCCTCGCCCGGTTAAGTTTCTTGAAGTCCTCAGGTTAAATTTCCTGGACTCATTTATTTTAAAAACAGAGGCAGGATAGCACCCCAAAGGGTAAAGGTCATTAAATATTATTGCAGAACCCGTTGTTTTTATAATGACAATTGGTAGGCAATGGAAGGGGCGTTAGCAGGGGCGTTCATGTTTTTAAAATCCTCCCCCAACGTCGCATTCGTCCACCGGGGGAGGACATAGGTGGGGGCTTTTTATTAAGGCATGAGAGGACATAGGTGGGGGCTTTTATTGCCGAGCCGGGCGAACCGTTCCCAGGGGGAAACAGGCGGCCGGGGATAAACCACCGGACTCTACGCGTCGGTGTGTGCAGAATTGTTCGGGATAAACCCGAACCCGAGTCAGGAAAGGGGGGATTTTGATTGTCGTTTTGGGGCATCTTCTGATATGCATACGCAGTTTCTGCCACTCTCTTTTGCTTTGTAAAGTGCATCGTCGGCTCTTTGAATCAGGTCCTGGATTGTTCCTCCCTGGAGGGTTGCAATTCCAAAGCTGCATGTTACTGACTCTTCACTTTCCTGTAGTTTTTTGCGAAGTTTTTCTGCAAGAAGTGAGGCTCCGTAATTGTCTGTTCCCATGGAGAAAAAGAGAAATTCTTCTCCTCCCCAGCGGGCTACAAGGTCGGTCTCTCTTATGTTTTTTGAAAAAATGTCTGCCACGTGTTTTAAAATACGATCACCCTCACTGTGTCCAAGTGTGTCGTTTATTTTTTTGAAAAAATCTATGTCTGCAAATATTGCGGCCACTTCTCTGTTGTCCTGCCGGACGGTTTTCAGCATCTCAAGTAATCTGCCTCGTACTCCATAGCGGTTGTGGAGACCTGTAAGGGGATCACGCTCGGCCTGTACTTTTAATTCATTTGCCTGAATTGACAGGGCGCTGTTCATCTGAACAAGTTCGCGCTCACGTTTAATTTTTTCATAAATAACCGAGCGAAGCTGCAGCATATTGAACACAACATGTATACTTAGAACAGACATCCATAATATGAGGAGCAATTTAAAGAATGTTTCGTCAGACATCCATTTTCCGCGCAGTTCTATGCGGCTTACTTCAATTTCTCCTTTTCCCTCAGTGTCAGTTTCGGGGGTGACAAATTCAATGACTTTAACATTTGAAACGTCTACCTGTCCCTGTTCATACGAGATATTGTGTTGTGCAAGCCACCAGCTGGCCACGTGAAAATGTGCCCAGGTGAGGTGAAGGGGAGAAGACAGACTATTTAGGGGAATATAAATTTCATTGTACTTCAGGCTGACAGGATCATCTTTTACTGTATAGTCAGGGTGGTCATTTCTAAAATCCAGACGAATGAGCTTTGACTTTGTACCCTCTGAGCGCGCATAGACAAAAATTTCATCAAAATTCGTGCAGTCAAGTCCCCGGCCATTTTTGTCCAGGGCAATTTTAAGCTGAAGTGTGGCAAAGGGGTATTGAACGTCAGGTTTTAATTCATAGGACATTTTCCAGGACCGGGGGGGTTGTTTTTACAGTTGCTGTAGTAGCCCCATTGCCATCATCCTTGTCTGTGCGAACAGTTACCTTTGATATAACTCCGCTTTTGTCCCCGGGGGTTAAAAGGAGCAGGCGAGTTCCAAAATTGTCAAATAACAACCAGAGAATAAGTGTTAACAGCATTAAGACTGATACAAGCTTAGCATCTTTGTTAAATTGTATTTTCCTAAATAACTCCATTCTTTATAAGACGGAAAAAACAATTTTACTTAAGAACAATTTGTATTTATGTCGGGTATTTAAGATGATTCTAAAGGTGTGTTTGCAAATTTCGATTAGAAGGACTCTTTTTTGCCTTGATATAGCATTAGGCCTGTGAAGATGCATGTGAGGTCGTCGCGGTCTTCATTTGACAGTTCTTTGCCAAGCCATAGTTTTCCCGGGTGGAGTACGTCTGCTGCTGCAATTACTTTTTCGCTGTCTACTCTGTAGCCGCTTGGGTTTCCTGTTGGGAGGCTTCCGTTGGCTTCGTAAATTGCTTTTATTGTGTACTCTCCTGCGCGGGTTTTAACTGTGCCTTCGTATTTTGAGTCATTGTTTGAGTCAAGTACAACTTCTGCTGTGCCATCACTGCCATTGCAGGAACATCCAAATTTTGAAACTGATTTTGACATGCTCATGCCGCCCCCAAAGGAGATTCCTTTTTCATTGCCTTCTATTAAGCAGGAACCTTTCATCTCTCCAGATTCGGTTTTTAATAAATAGGAGTAGCCGCTGGTTGTCTTCTCTTTGCTAAATGATCCAAACCCGGCTGATTTGGTGGAATCCCAGTCTCTGTCAACATCTTTAACTTCATATTGACCAAGTTTAAATGATTCGTTTACAAAGGCTCCGGAAGCTTTTTTTCTCTCTGTTGCCACAATCTGATCCGCCTGCATGCTCAGTACATCCCCTGGTACAACCATTGTTGGCGGGGTGCAGGCTGTTAATGAACCTGCAATTAATAATCCTGTTAAAACTGATATTGCTTTCATTGTTTTTTTCCTTCCTGGAAATTGTTATATCCGACTATTGAATTTACATAAAACTTATCTTCTTGAGGGCTTTAGACTGGTACTTTTTAAGAATATTCAAAGAATGTCCATTTTTTGAATATTCTTTGATGGGTTGTACTTAATTTTTTTTTTTTTTAGTCGATATATTGGAAAGGAGGGGTGTCAAGACCTGGGAAAATTTTCATGTCTTTTATAAAGGGAGATGTTTTGAAATCAATTAAAAATCGAATTTTAACCTTTGTTACCATTTTTGGCATTACAGTGGGTCTTTTATGTTCATTTGTAATGTATTCACGGTACATAAATTTTATCGATTCAAGTATTCGAAGAAATCTTAGAATTGGCGTATTTACTGTGGCTCACTCTTTTCCTGATCTCTCTGCTGATAAACTTCTTGAGTTAAAAGATAAAGATCCCGATCAGTACAGTGCAATTATGAGACGCCTTGGGGGATACAGCAATAACTTTCAGTTTGCATATATTTACATTCTCAAAAAAAACAGCGGTGGAGAATTTGTTTTTGCCATGGACTCAGGAGACCTTGAGGCTGAGGAGGGTGATACAACAGGAGGCACTGTGTATGAAGATGCTGATCCTGCTTTTTATGAAGCATGGAGCAGCGGGAATTTTACACAGGTGCCTGAATATACTGACGAGTGGGGAACTTTTAAAACCGGAGTTTTACCAGTCAAGGATAAAAATAATAATGTAACAGCTTTGATAGGTGCGGATTATGAGGTCTCTTTTGTGGACAAGATGAAAAAATCCGCCGCTTACTGGCTGCTTGCAATGCTTGGAGTCTCTTTAATAATTGCCTATTTTTCAAGTCGCATATTGAGCCGGCAGATTGCGGACCCCATACTTGAGAGTGTTGCTCTTGCAGATCGCATGTCAAAAGGGGAGCTTGTTAACGATATTAAAATTAGCGGTATTGAGCGCAGGGATGAAGTTGGAATGCTGGCCAGATCACTTACAACTATGACAATTAATATTCAGAATAAAATTAAAGTTCTAAAGAAAATTTCTTCAGGTGATTTAACTTTTGAAGTTTCGTTTAATTCGGATAAGGATGAGCTGGCAAAAGAGATAACTGCAATGAAGAACTCGTTACAGCAGATGGTTTCTCAAATAAGAAGTGCAGCAGCGAGACTTCGAAACAACTCTGTTCAGATTGCAAATTCCAGTCAGATGGCGGGGGATGGAGCGTCCAAACAGGCTGCAAGTCTTGAAGAGATTACCTCGTCTATTAATGAAATATCTTCCAGGGCAGGTTACAGTGCGGTTAAGACTGAAGATGCAAACAAAAATGCCAAACGTTCTGCAAAAGTTGCTGATGAGGGTAATAGTGAAATGGTTAAACTTAATGAATCAATGGGGGCAATTTATGAATCTTCAAAAGAGATTACAAAAGTTGTTAAAGTCATTGATGATATCGCATTTCAGACAAATCTTCTCGCTCTTAATGCCGCAGTTGAGGCAGCAAGAGCAGGTACTCAGGGAAAGGGATTTGCAGTTGTTGCAGAGGAGGTTCGAAATCTTGCAAACCGAAGTGCAAAGGCAGCTAAAGAGACATCTTTAATGGTTGAAAACAGTACTCATTATATGGAAGAGGGTAAAAAATCTGCTTTAAAAACTTCAGAAAAATTAGAAGAAATTTTAAAGTCAGCCACATCTGTCTCCACTACACTTGTAGAAATAGCTGCATCAAGCAAAGAGCAGGCCACAGGAATCGAACAGATTACAGATGCCATGGAGCAGGTTGCAGAGGTTATTCAGCAGACCGCAGCCTTAACTGAAGAGAACGCATCCATAAGTAATGAATTATCAGGTGAAGTTCAGGCAATGGAGCGTCTTACAAATGTCTTTAGATTAAGCTAGCATAACAGATTAAAAAAATGAGATTTGGGGATTTTTTTTAATTCGGGTCACAGAAGTTTTGCATTACAAGGAGAAGAGTAAATGGTTGGGAACATCAGTATTAATAAAACAGTTTTTCTTTTGACAATTATTGGACTGCTTGGAGGTTTTAGCGCCTATGGAGGGGATAATATTAAAGATGATACGGCGCAGGTAAAACAGTCTGAGGTTTCACTTGAGGATCTGGCACATGGCATGGCTCGCATTGAAAAGCGTCTTGATGAGATGTCCTTGGAGGATAGTGTAAAGCTTACAGCTGAGCAGGAGAAAAAAAAGGCAGAACTTGAGGGGGAGCTTGGCAAAGTGCAGGCAGACTTAAAAGCATTGCATGATGCGGTTGATAACGGTCTCGATACGTCACTGGTTGAGAAATCAATTACTCAATACGAACAGACCGCAGATGATTTGCATCAGCAGATTGATGCAATTGTTAATGGAAAATCGAAGACTGAAGCTGATGAGAAATCTTTAGATGAGCAGGATGCTGATGTTAAAGGTGAGGATACGGCAGGTGAAGGAGCAGCAGAGACAGCCACGGATCAAGCTGAAGAGGAAGATGATTTAATTGGGCTCTCCCTTAGTCTGGGACTTGCAAGTGCCTATGTTTTCAGAGGTTACAATGTGTTCATGGAAAACAGTCAGCACGACAACAACGGTCTTATTGCTCCGGGCATTGAGTGGGCTATTGGTGATTCCGGCGTTTCAGTCGGGTATTGGGGGGCGTATCAGATCTCGGGTAATAATCACGCCAGTAATGTTGCTGAAGGTATCGGTCATGAGCAGGATTTTTATATTACGTGGGAAAGAGAACTGTCAGATCGAACAAGCATAGGCGCATCCCTTTTTTACTACATGTACCCCTTTGCCAAAGAGGCAGATGCAGGTACCGTCAACCCTTCCTGGCTTGAGCCTTCAATTGGCGCTTATTTTTCAGGACCTTTTGATCTTAGCTTTGACCTTGCCTATTTTGCCGGACTTCAGGAGCCATTGAGGGAGTACAGCTATTTGTATTTAAACCCGGGTATAAGTAAAACATTTTCTCCTGTTGATCTGCTTGAAACAACACTGGGACTGAGTGTTGGATACAAAATTTTTAAAGATGAACCCTCAAAAATTTCAGACAATATGTTTGACATCGCATTTGACTGGACCTTCAGCGTCTCAATTTCTGACAGCTTCGGAATAGATCCCGGAGTACACATAGCCTGGTCCAATTTTTCAGGGATACCTGAAGGTGATGAATACCTTGTTTTCTTCACCCTCGACACCTGGCTTGAAATCTAGTTGATAAAAAATTTGTATAACTCTAAATGTTAAATAGGTTTGCAAATTTTTGTGATCTTAAGTAGCCTTCGCACCGGTAGTTTGGTTATTGAAAATATGAGTTCTAATTCTTGATAAATTTTTAACTTATATTTTGTTTAACATTTTGTATGGAGGAAAAAATGAAGGCTATTGTTATTCACAGCCTTGTTCTGGCTGTTATTATTTTGTGTATTCCCTTTTCGGGAGCTGCTCAAAACGATAATTCGCAGCAGAATATAGAAGCAAAACATGCGTTTAATGATGGGCGCAAGGCGTTTGAGGCTGAAAATTATGAGGCTGCTGCAACTGCTTTTCGCAAAGCTTATGAGTTGCGTCCCAACTGGAAAGTTCTGTTTAATCTTGCACAGAGTGAGGCTGCTGCCAAACAGCACGGTCTGGCATTGCAGACATTTGAGATGTATGTGTCTAAAGGCGGGGATGATATTCCCTCTGACAGAATGGATACAGTTCTCGATGAGCTTGAACGATTAAGACGAATGGTGGGTTATGTGACAATTTTTGCTCCGGACGGGGTTGAGGTCGAGGTAAAAATTGATGGTATATCGAGAGGGGTAACTCCAATAAGGGGACAGATTCCTGTAGCTGCGGGTGTGCGTCATAAGGTGTTGCTGGAAGGTACAGAATTTACACCTCAGGAGTTTCAGGTTAGTGGTCAGCAGGTGGTTAATATTAAGTTTGGTGGCGATGGGCAAGATGATTCTAATCAGAATTTAGATGAGAGTTCTGGCGGAAAAGAGAAAACTGAGAGTTCTGTAAGTACTGACAATCCCAAAAGTTCGCCTCTTGCAGTTGCAGGATGGGTTACATTGGGTACAGGGGCAGCTGTGCTTATCGGAGGCACTGTAACAGGAATAATGGCTCTCTCTTCAAATAGTGATTTAGTGGATTCGTGTAAAGATGGATGTCCGGACAGGGCAGATGATGTTGATTCCAGAGATAATAAAGCAAAGGCAAGTACTATTATGTTTGGTGTTGGTGGGGGCCTTGTAGCTGTTGGTATTGTTTTGCTGATAATTAATTCAAAACAAAAAGAGTCGGTTTCAACGCCTGTTGCTTTTACACCTGTTGCAGGGCGTGGATTTGCGGGTGGTCAGATTGCATGGAGGTTCTGATGAGTAATCAAATAAAAAATAACAGATTATTGTTTTTGTTTATTATTGTTTTATGGATTACCGGATGTTCACTTATGATGGACCCTATTGATGTTACAGTTGGTGATAATCAAAACGACACAGGTACAGAAACAGACACAGGAAACGACACAGAAACAGAGTCGGATACAGGGACAGATACAGATACTGATACTGATACAGATACAGATACAGAAACAGAAACAGACACAGGAAATGACACAGAAACAGACACAGGAAACGACACAGAAACAGAGTCGGATACAGGGACAGATACTGATACAGATACTGACACAGACAGTGACACCGGGAAAGACACTGGAACGGATAGTGATACTGATACAAATTTTGATACCGACGTTACGACAGTTTGCGACATTCGTACAGTTGTTGGAAATGGCAGTGACGGGTTTATGGATGATCTTGATGATAAGACTGATGATTCAATATTCCTTTATCCCAATGAATCACAGGCCGATGGCAGGGACGGAGCCTGGAGCAGCAGTAATACTGAAATGGTATCCGTTATAACTGAAGTATCCAATAATGTTATCAGGTTCTCAAATTCAGGAGTTTTAAATAATTATACATATCTGAACCTCTCCTTTTTAGGAAAGTCCGGGGCATGGTCCTGCTATGACGCCTCTGCCTACTCGGGAATTCGGTTTGATATAAAAGGTTATATTCAAGGCGCTCCTGATTGGCTTGGAGAAAATAGAGTTGAATTTTTGTTATATACTGCAGATACCCAGTCTAGAGAGTTTGGAGGGGATGCCCCTTGTGAAATTGGAACATATGTAGCAGATGTTGATGTAACCAATGACTGGACAACTGTTAAAATTGCATGGTCTGCTCTGACCCAGAGCACATATATAAGTGATGCATGCCATTTAGTTGGAATTATTGAACATCCTATAACTCCTTTTAATGTGGGCAAGTTGCAGAATATATCTTTTGGAGTATTTGATGGCACAAATGCGTTCGATCTAATGATTGATAATGTCAGGTTGTTCTGATTATATTTTTAATGTTTTAAAAGCTATAATCTGAATATTTCCAATTTGTTTTTTTATAAATTCCATATTTGTGTCACTTTTTTAATATTGTTGTTTTATTTATGTGATTTTTTTCATTTAACCCTTGCTCTGATGAATAGCTGTCTTATAAAATAGGTTGTAAATTTAATATTTTATAACAATTTCAGTTGAGCCCTGTTTTTATGATTTTACCATCTCTAAATGATATTCCCCAACTAACTTCAAAGTCAGCCAGTTCTGATAATTTGGGCGGTATTGAAAAAATGTTTATTTCGATGGTTGATGGCAGAAGTTCCCTTAAAGCTCTCGCAGAGATGTGCGGGCTGGATGAGTCATTGATTTTAAGGATTGCTGAAAATCTAATAACAAAAGAGGTTATTGCAATTTCGTACAGAAATAACACCAATTCTGAAAATAGTAAGAGTTCTGCCAATTCAAAATCATCTGTAAACGAAAAATCAGACAACTTTAGTTTCAATAATGATTTTGTTAAAGATATTGATTCTTTATATGATAAATATTCCAAAATGAATTATTACATGATTCTTGGGGTTGAGCCTGATGCTGAGAGAAGTGATATCAGACAGTCCTATTTTAAACTTTCCAAAGAGTATCACCCCGATGCATATTTTGGAAAAATTGACTCCTCTCAGAAGGATAAACTAGGAAAAATATTTCATATTTTAACTACAGCATATGAGACACTGAGTTTTAAATCCAGGCGAGCCAGGTATGATGAATCAATTTCCGGCGAACTTGAGATGTGGAAAATGGAGTCCCAGCTGAAAAGAGCTGTTAAAGAGCGTAATTCTGTTATTCCTGAACCGGCCCCCCGGAAGGCAAAAAAAAGTAATCCAATAGCCCTCTCATCTGAAAATCCTCTCTCTCGTAATTCAGTGTATCCCGTATCTGTTGCAAGAAGATCTCCCCAGCCTGTTCATGCTGTTGAGTATAATGCTCCAAAAATTCAGACCAATACAGATTCTAATGTGCCGATCCCTGCAAGAAGAGGGGCGGCAAGAATTTCACGGGTTCCTATTTCCAGAGATTCAGTAATCCCTCCTCCAAACAGGCCATCAGTAATTACTGGCAATAGTTCATCAATACCACCTGATTCTACTTCAAGTGCCTCTAGCAGAAACAGCTCAAGTGATCTGGAATCTGCCCAGTTAAGAGATTCAAGAAGAGAGCAGTGGAAGAGGGAACGATTGAGAAAGGCCCTTGGACGTTCAGTGCCGCCACCTCAGAAAAGACAGTCTACAGATCCTGCAATGAAGGAAAGCGATGTGCTCGTTCATCATGCAACTCTTGCAATTGAAAATCACGAATTTGATCTGGCTCTCTCTCATCTTGCTGAATTAAAAAATAGAAATATTAGTAGTCGAGAGATTGAACATTTAAGATTAAAAGCTGAGTCGGGTAAATTAAAATTTGAGTCTATGAGATGGCTTAGAGAAGGCCGATTCGAGTATGGAAAAGGCAATATTCAGGAGGCATTGTCCGCTTTCCAAAGATCCATGAATATTGATCCTGGAAGTGTTGAAGCCAGATATTATGTTGCATTATGTCTGTATGAATCGAAAAGTGATTTACCAAGATCCCTTTCTTTGATAAAAGAGGTAATCGGACTTGGTGGCAGAAAAGGAAAGTATTATTTTTTAATGGGAAATCTTTTACTGATGTCGGGTGATAAAAAGCGCGCAACTGACTCATTTCAGCGTGCGGTGAAAGAGGATCCGGATAACAGAGAGTATCAGAAAGTTTTTAAAACAGTCAGGTGATACTTTATAGAGCGAAGGAAATAAAATGGGAAAAGTTGTAGGAATTGATTTGGGAACCACAAATTCTTGTGTTGCAGTTGTCGAAGGGGATGTGCCCGCTGTTATACCTAACAGAGGCGGTTATAAGACAACACCATCAATGGTGGCCATTACAGAGGCTGAAAAACGGCTTGTGGGTCATATTGCCAAACGTCAGGCCATTACCAATGCCGAAAATACAGTATATGCCTCAAAGAGGCTTATCGGCAGAAACTGGGAGTCAGCTCCTGTTATGGCGGCAAAAGAGACTGCTCCCTATAAAGTTGTTGAAGGTCCCCATGATGATGTAAGAATTGATTTGAGGGGTAAATTATATTCAGTTCCTGAAATTGCAGCAATGATTCTGGTTGAGATGAAGGTTATTGCCGAAGATTATATCGGAGAACCTGTTGAGCAGGCAGTTGTAACTGTTCCTGCTTATTTTAATGACAATCAGAGACAGGCTACAAGGGATGCGGGCACCATTGCAGGACTTGAGGTTATAAGAATAATTAACGAGCCCACTGCTGCAGCTCTTGCTTATGGCTATGGCAAAAAAATGGATAAAATGGTTGCTGTTTTTGATCTTGGAGGGGGTACTTTTGATATTTCTATTCTCGAAATTGGTTCAGATGAGGTTTTCAAGGTTATTTCAACTGCGGGAGATACATTTCTTGGAGGTGAGGACTTTGATACCAGGATAATGGACTGGCTTGTTCAGGGTTTTATTGATGAACACAATGTGGATTTACGTAAAGACAGAATGGCTCTGCAGAGATTAAAAGATGCGGCCGAAAAGGCTAAAATTGAACTTTCAAGTCAGACAGAAGCCGAGATAAACCTTCCATTTATTATTTCCGTTGGACAAAATGAAGCATTGCATCTTCAAAGCGTATTAAAACGTGAGGTCTTTGAAGAGTTGTGTTCTGACCTGGTGGACAGGACAATAGATATTTGTCAGGCAACTCTTGATGAAGCCGAACTTGTTAAAGAGGATGTTGAAGAGGTGCTTTTAGTTGGTGGAATGACAAGGATGCCTTTTATTCAAAAAAAGGTTCGTGATTTTTTTAATCGAGAACCTTGTAAAGGGGTTCATCCTGATGAAGTTGTAGGCCTTGGTGCAGCTATTCAGGCACGTGCTCTTACAGATGATGGAAGCACAATGCTTCTTTTGGATGTTACTCCTCATACACTGGGTATAATGATTGCCGGCGGACATTTTGAAGGTCTTATACCTCAGAATTCAACTGTTCCCACATCCAGATCTAAAATATTTACAACAATCAGAGATAATCAGACAGCAGTGAAAATTCTCGTTTTTCAGGGTGAAGACGAAAGAGCTTCTAAAAATGAATCACTTGGTGAATTTGTACTGACCGGGCTTAGAAAAGCTGAAAAAGGTCAGGTTGAAATTGAGGTTATTTTTGATATCAATGCCGATGGAATAGTAAGTGTTGCTGCAAGAGATCTGGAGACAGGCATGAAGCAGTCCATTACTGTTACAGCCTCATCGGGTCTTACTGAATCAGAAATTCATAAAATGGTTGAACAGAGTAAAGACTACATGGTTGATCGTCGTGAATCTGAAGAGTTTGAAGCTGCACGGCAGGAGGCTGAACGTCTTATCAGAGAACTTGAACGTATGTATGTTCAGGTTGAAAAGATGGTGGCCGGTTCAGAATTTGGAAATGAGGCTCTCATAAAAGCAAGAGATCTTATTGAAAATGCAAAACAGGCAATTGAACTAAAAGATCTCATACAGTTAAAAGATTCAATAGAGACTCTTAAAAGAACACAGAGAATGTTTAAAGGTGTTCTTGCCAAGTAAGCGGTTGTATTTTTTTTGATAATTTAACATCAACAATAGGTTACTCTTTTAATGGGAACTGATTCAAAACAAAACAGGTGGGCTAAGGTTTTAGGTGATGCGGGTCTTCTTGATGACGTTGAAGATGCATGGGAGCTTCCATCTAAAGGGCCCGTTCATTCCGGAGCGGTAATTGATGTTAAACCGAGGGAGTCACAGTCTGAAGAATCTTTTGAAAATTTAATGATTGAAAGTGGCGTATCTTTTGCAAATAAAGAGGATGAAACAAGGGAGATCGTTACTGTTGAAAGTGAAAAGAGAAATTCTGTAAAACATGAGGATGATTCCACTAAAAAGATTTCCTATAATAAGTACAATACTCCCACATATCCTCCAGCGGGCGCAAGAATAAGTAAAATGCCCTTTGCGCCTGTTAATAAAGCAGATGAACCGGAATTTTTAGCAAAAAAGAGCAGTTATGCACCTCCTGAAAAAGTTGATACATCTCCGGCTCCCATGGCAAGGCATTCAAAGGGCTTTTTTACTCAGGATGATTCACATCAGCCCCAATTTGCCGTTATCGGCTTAAATGAAAAACTGGAATCAGAGTTAGATTCTTTTTCAGAACATGTAACAGAGCGTATTAGTGTTGTGAGGGTTGGTGAATCAGATATTTCGGTTTCCGCCTATGATGATTTTGAGTCTGATAATCCTCAACTTGGAAATATTGTTGATGAACCTGTGCGCCCGGTTTCAAATGATCCTGGGCCTCTTTCTCTGACTCCTCAAAAACCGGATCTTAGAACCGACATGCAGAGGCGATATGAACTGGGTGATTTTTTGGGAGCCCTTGAAATTGCAGATGAGGTATTAGAGCTTGAACCAGATAGTCTTGATGCTATTCAGTATAAAAAAAGCTGCCAGGAGCGACTTCTTTCCATGTATCTTTCAAAAATTGGTGAGCTTTCAAATACTCCCAGATTAAAAGTTGATAATCACGAATTAATGTGGCGGAATCTCGATTCCACTTCCGGATTTATTCTCTCCAGAGTAGATGGTTTCAGTACTTATGATAATATTCTGGATATTTCCGGACTTCCAACATTTGAAACCTGTAAGATTTTATATCAGCTTATTGGTGATGGCTTAATCGAAAACAAATAGCGTTTATTGTTTTTTTAAAACAGCGCTATTTTTAAAAAGTAAAATCCCACGAGGCAAATCAATCCTCCAAGAATCCTGATTGCTAAAAGTCCTGATTTCCATTTAGTGAGCAGACCAAGTGAAATACCTCCAATGTGAATAAGTCCCGTGGCTGAGACAAAACCTATGCTGTAGGCAAGTGGTTCAGCTGCTTCAGGCAGTTCCTCACCGTGGGCGTAACCGTGAAAAATTGCGAATATTCCTACAATTATGGCTGCAACATAAATTGGAGGTTTAGCTTTTGTCGCAACCATTATTCCAAGAACAATTCCCGATATTGCGATTAAAATTTCAACTGCAGGGACAGGGACACCTGCAATTCCAAGAACTCCGCCAAAAGCCATAACCATAGGAAATACAACGGGTAAAAGCCAGATAGCCGGAGCTCCTAAAAATGCTCCCCAAAGGCCCACTGCAACCATTGCAACAACATGATCAAGACCTGATACAGGGTGAAGAAATCCTGCTAAAAATCCTCCTCCGGAGGCAGATGCAATATCTCCTGTGGAGTGTGAAAATGCAGTTTCGGCAAACAGCAGGATCATGGTAGTTAAAATAATATATTGGTTTGTAATTAATTTTTTACCGTTATTTTG
>JAFGVO010000169.1 GCA_016937935.1 Deltaproteobacteria bacterium
ATTATAATTTGGGTCACTACATTGAGTTGGCAAAATCCAACATCTAATAATTTCAAGCACTTACAAGATTGAAACCCCGTTTTTTATGCAAATTTAACAAAAAATTGTCGAAGTCGGGCTAACAAATATCTGTAAAAAGTTTTTGTTTATCATTTATATTAAAATATAGCATATCGTAATTTAAAGACAATTTTTTCTGTGTTTGGGATGTATTGTTAAACAGGATGTCTGTAGTTTAACTTTTTTAGAAGTTTAGCGCCAGCATTGTTGCGCCTATTGCAAGGCCTATTGCCGCGTTTACTGCTTTTACCTGCAGGAAGTCTTTTCTTGAATGAGCCAGAAGAGGGACCATTCCGTGACCGTCCTGTACTATGCTTGAGGCTACCAGTATTGCTAGAGGTATATGTCCCTGGGCAAAGAGTGTTACGAATACCAGATGAGGTCCTGACTCTGGTATCAGTCCTATGGCTACTGCTATTAATAGTATTATCCACAGATTGCCTGCTATCAGATCATTTATGTCTAAAAAGTGGTTCATTATTGCCATAAAAGACATGGCTCCCAGGGTCCATATGAATATTCTTGGAATATGCGATTTGAAAACATGTTCCCAGAGGTGTTCTTCTAAAAAGTGATCGGATACTGTGGAGATTATAAAAATTCCGAAAAAGAGCATTATTACAAGTGTGTACCAGGTCCATCCTCCTGTTCCGTGGGAGTGCTCTGCATGCTCATCACTATTTGCACTGTGTTCTTCATGATGACTCTGTTTATCATTGTTTATGTCACTTTGATGTTCATCATGTACTGAAGATTTATTGCGCTCCATATGATCATCGGGGTGTTCAATTATTCCCAGTTTAAATGCAAACATCAATCCTAAAAAGATAGTCAGGGTAACTGTTAAGATTCCTCTTATTGGTGATGAATGCTTAAGTTTATTTTTTATTGAGGATAATTTAAATGTGGTCTGTTCCTGATGGGGGTGATGTTGGAAATTACAGCATTCCAGTGATGAACCAGGGTGATTTTTTAAAAATACTGTGTCTGTGAGCCAGCCGGCGATAATTCCTAAAAGTGCGAGGGCTAAAAAAAGAAAAATTGCAGTTTTAGGAAAAAGGCCCAGCATTACAAATGCCTCGTCACCGCTTGTTGAGATCATTGTGGCCACTATTGCACCGATTGTTACACGCCTGTGAGAGTAGAGACTGACCATTGCAAATGCCCCGAGACATCCGGGAGTTGCTCCAAGCAAGGCTCCTAAAAAATAGCCTTTAAATTTGTTTCCTCCTGTGAGGGTTTTAATTAAAAGGCCTTCGGTTGTTACATTTAAATATTCAATTATCAGCATCATCATAGCTACAAAGGCTGTGATTGTTACTGCGCTGAATGTGACCTGCCATATTTCAAACATGTTTAACCTATTTCTAAAAATTTAATCAGAATTGTTTTTCGTCCAAAGCCCGGAAACAGTATGTCTGCCTTTGGCATTGCCCCGGGAATTATGCTCATTACTTTTCCTTTTCCAAATTTAGGATGACTCACAGTGTGCCCGGGAGTTATGGATATAATATGATCTGAAGACTGATCAAAGCTTGTATCAACCCAGACATCTGATTTTGAACCTGTCGGAGTTGATGGTTTTGAGTATGATCCATTGTAGTTGCTTAATCCAGTCTTTCTTCCCGATTGAATTAAAGATGATTTTGGCATCCGGGGAGAAATATCTTCACAAATATCATCCTGAATATTTGCAAGAAATCTTGATGGAGGATTGGAACGTGTGTTTCCATATAGTTTTCTTGTTTTTGCCCGCATTAGGAAGAGTTTCTTTTTTGCCCTTGTCATTGCAACATATCCAAGGCGCCGCTCTTCATCTATTTCTTCATCAGCTTCATCTGCCACGTACATATTTGACTGCCTGATAAGGGGAAACAACCCCTCTTCCATACCTGTTACATAGACCACATCAAACTCAAGACCCTTTGCCGCGTGTACAGTCATCATGGTAACCTGATCATCATCAAAATTTGCGGAATCAACATCTGTCTGAAGGGTGATAATTTCCAAAAGATTGCTTAAATCAGGAGTCTCAGCATCTGCTTCAAAGTCTTCGATAGAGCCTATGAGCTCTTTAATATTTTCAATACGTGCATCTGCCTCGGCGGTGTTCTCTTTTTCAAGAAGAGTCATGTATCCCGTATCTTCGAGAATTCTTGCCGCAAGGTGTGAAGGTCCTGACTCGATTTCACCAATCCACCTTGAAATCATATCTCTAAACGGAATGAGTTTTTTAGTGGCAGCGGGTTTCATTTGGGATTGGGCAAAGTCTATTGCTTCAAACAGGGAGATACCTTTTCCTGCGGCTATGGAAATAAGCTGATCAATAGTGGTTTTTCCAATTCCCCTTGCTGGTGTATTTATGATCCTTGTAAACGCCGCATGATCTGCAGGATTTTGAATAAGTCGCAAATAGGCAATGATATCTTTAACTTCTGCTCTTTCGTAAAATCGCATTCCCCCAATAACCCTGTGGGGGATATTCATTGATCTGAAAACCTCTTCGAAAACCCTTGATTGAGCATTTGTCCGGTAAAAAAGTACCTGACTGTTTAATGGTGTGCCATCCGCCTGAAGCTCTTTTATTTTACGGGCGGCAAGGCGGCCTTCCTCTCTTTCGTCAGGGGCTGTTATAAAATAGATTTTTTCCCCGTCCCCGCTTGATGTCCAGAGCTCTTTGGGACGTCTGCCGGGAAGTTTTGACACTACTCCGTGTGAGGCTTTTAGAATATTTTGAGTCGACCTGTAATTTCTGTCAAGGGTAACAACTTTTGCTCCGGTGAAAAGTTTTTCGAAATCAAGAATATTTGTAACATCTGCGCCGCGCCACGAGTATATTGACTGGTCATCATCACCAACAACGCAGATATTTCTATGGGGAGTTAACAGTCTTACAAGTTCGAGCTGAACTTTGTTTGTGTCCTGAAACTCATCAACCATAACATAGTCAAATTTCCCCGATATCTCTTTTGCCAGTTCAGGGTGTTCCTGCATGGCTCTTACTGTTCTGTACAAGAGATCTCCAAAATCAAGTGCGTGGGCATCTTTCATCCTTTTTTCGTATAAATCATAAACTTTCTGGACCATGCCCCGATAAAAATCACCGGTATCATACTCTGACGGTTTTATGAGTTCTCGTTTGGCTTTGTTTATTTCTGACTGAATAGCTCTTGGGGGAAACTGCTTGGTTGAAATATCAAGCTCTTTTAACACCCTGTTGATCATGGCTTTCTGATCAGAGTCGTCATAAATTGTAAATTTAGGGTCAATACCTGCGATTTCTCCCCATTGTCTGAGGATCTTTGCACAACTCGCATGAAATGTACTTATCCAGCATTTTGCATCTTTTCCGATAAGCTGCTCAACCCTGTGAGACATCTCTTTGGCAGCTTTATTGGTAAAAGTTACAGCCATTATGCGCCATGGCTGTACATTGTGATTTTTTATGAGATTAGCAATACGGTATGTTATAACTCTGGTTTTTCCCGAGCCTGCTCCTGCAATTACAAGAATTGGTCCATTAACGTGAGTTGCTGCTGATAATTGTTGTTCATTTAGTTCTGATTTAAGTTCAAACATGAGAGGCACATTACAAATATACTCTTTAAGGGGCAAGAATTTCTTAACAATATATGGATTTTTTTATTTGGAATCGATAATCGTCCTGACTTTTTTTACAAGAGCTGTAATTGAGAATGGTTTCTGAATAAAATCAACACCTTCATTCAGGACACCTTTGTTGGCAATAATATCATCCGTGTATCCGGACATATATAAAACTTTAAGATCTTCATGAATTTTAAGTGCTTCAAGATATAGCTGTTTACCATTAAGTTCCGGGAGAATTACATCTGTTAAAAGAAGATCAACTTTTAAATCAGTTGAATTTAGAAGTGTAAGTGCATCGTGGCCGCTTGACGCATCAATAACCGTGTATCCATAACGCAAGAGTACTGTTCTCGCCAGATTTCTTACATGTTTGTCATCTTCAACAAGAAGGATATTTTCATTTCCCCCAATTTTAGGTGTATTAATCAGCTCTCTATTTATACTTTCTGCTGCATGTTCATCAGTAACAGGAAAATAGACATCAAAAGTGGTTCCCTGTCCCTGTTCACTGGTAACCCAGATATGCCCGCCGTGCTGCTTGACAATTCCGTAGACCGTTGCGAGACCAAGTCCGGTTCCCTGTTCTCCTTTTGTTGAGAAAAAGGGTTCAAAAATCTGGTCCATAGTCTCTTTGTCCATGCCGCAACCCGTGTCTGATACTATGAGTTGTGCATATGTGCCTGCCTTTGATCCAGGGTGGTGTCTGACAAAATCATCATCAATCTCTGCAAGAGCGGTTTCAACAATCATTTTACCGCCCTCTCTCATTGCATCCTGAGAATTTACACAGAGATTCATAATTACCTGCTCAAGCTGACCTATATCTGCCTTAATGGTTTTCATCTCTTCAGCTTTAAAAATATCAAGGGTAATGTCTTCCCTTATTGTTCGCTTTATTAATTTTGAAAAACCATCCAAAACGTCGTTGAGATTAAGGAGTTTATATTCAAGGGTCTGCTTTCTGCCAAAAGCCAGAAGCTGTCTTACAAGATCCCTCGCCCTGAACCCCGCATCAACAATTTCACTCACAAACTGCTTTCGTTCATCATTGGGACCGAAATCATCCATGAGCATCTCTCCATACATCAAAATTGGAGATAAAATATTATTTAAATCGTGAGCAACCCCTCCTGCAAGTCTTCCGATAGCTTCAACTTTTTGTGCCTGCCTGTATTTATCTTCCACATCATTTTTCTCTTTTTCTGTTTTAATGCGTGCAGAAATGTCAAGAACAACCCCTCTAAAACCGGTTATAACGCCATCCTTTTCAATGTGAGTAATATTAAGACTCATGGGAAATTCTGTTCCATCTTTGCGTTTGCCGGTGTATTCAATAGATCCGGCTTCAATTCCCTGCCTTCGTTTGTTATGGTTTTCTGTGGCTTTTTCTTTTTCTCTTTCCACAACCATATCAAGGGCGTTAAGACCTATTTTTATATCATCTGCAGTATAACCGAACATTTTGTAGGCTCTGTCATTTACATATGTAAAAACCATAAATTCGTCTGTTTCAAAAACAGCTTCAGGAAGCATGTCCGCAAGATTCTTGAATCGGGTCTGACTTACAGTTAGCTGAGTGTTTGTATTTTCAAGTTCGCTATTGGCTTTTGCAAGAGCTTTTGTTCTCTCTTTTACGAGTTTTTCAAGTTGTTTCTGGTAGTCCAGATTCTCTTGTAAAAGTTTAGATTTTTCAAGAGTCTTTTTTACAGTATGGGCAACAATGGTCATGTCAAAAATTGGTTTTACAAGGTAATCCCACGCTCCCACCCGCAAGGCTTCAACAACATCATCAATGCTGTTGCCGCCGGATATTACAATTGTAGGAACTCTTGGATTGATGCTTAGACTGTTGTTCATGAATTCGAGACCACCCATTTTAGGCATTCGCAGATCAACCATTACAAGGTCGGGGGTATGCTCTTTGAAAAGTTCCAGCCCGTTTTCACCATTTACCGCGGTTAGAGTATTGTATTCAAGATCCTCTAAAAAATCTGAAAGGCTGTTTCTTATGGCATCTTCGTCATCAATGATTAAAATTGTCTTTCTGTTTTCCATTAGTTACCCTTAATATATGGAAGTTTGATAATAAATGTGGCACCACAGTCAGGCTGTGAATCTACTTCTATTACCCCATTATGATTTTCTGTAATTATAAAATATGAAACACTTAGCCCAAGCCCTGTACCTTCACCAACTGGTTTTGTTGTGAAAAAAGGTTCAAAAATTCTTTTCTGCACCTCTTTGGGAATTCCCGGGCCGTTATCTTTAATTTTAATAATGATCATACCTTTTTCAGTTTTAATTGATATTCTAAACTGGGGATTAATATTTTGCAACTTGCTGTTTTGTGCCATTGCATGGGCACCATTTGTAAGAATATTTAAAAAAACCTGTTGGATTTTAGTTTCATCACAATGAATAAGGGGAAGATCTTTTTCATATTGTTTAAGAATTTTTATGGATTTGAAATCAAATTCTTTTTTTGTATTGTAGTCTGTTTTTGCAAGTTCGATTGCATTATCGATTATGGCTGAAATGTCATTTGATGAAGTTATATTTTCACTTTTTCGTGCAAAGCTGAGCATGTTGTTAACAATTTTTGACATTCTAAATCCCGAGTTCATTATTTGGCTGAGCATTCTTGGAATTTGTCTCAGATTTGCATATTCTTCAATTAAATCAAAAGTGATGCCAACTTGTGAAGCGGACTCAATATTTGAGTGGAGATTTTTATCAAGAAGTCTCTTTTCAAGATTCTGAGCATTCTGGATAACACCTGCAAGTGGGTTGTTGATTTCGTGAGCCATTCCTGCGGCCAGTCCTCCAACGGAGATCATTTTTTCTGATTGAATCATCAGCTCTTCAATTTTTACTCTGGCTGAAACATTATCAATCCTGATAACGGCCCCTTCAATTTTACTGCTTATCAGGGGATAAATTGAAACATCTTCAAAGAAGGTTGCATCATCAGTATCTCTTTGCATTCGCTCAAAAGTATACGGAGTACCTGTAAGAATTGTCTCATTAATCATGTCTGTTATGGTTTCTATAAATGGAAAAACTGCAGTTATTTTTTTACCATCTGCATTCTTTTCACTTATGCCGGTTCTCTTTTCAGCCTCTTTATTCCATTGGGTAATATGAAGATTTTTATCAACACCGATTAAAACTGAAGGCATTGAATTTATAATATTGCGAATATAACTCTGAGCTTTTTTTAAATCCTGAGCACTTTTTCTGGCAGCTGTTTCTGCCCTGTTCAGATGTTTGATCATAAACCCGATCATTACTGAAGGTATTAGAGATAAAATTGTCACCATAACTATAAAAACAAAATATTTAGATGGAGGTGATAAAAAAACATCACTCCATGGAGGGTAGTTGTTATTGATTAAAAAATACAGTGCAGTAAGTGTTATGGTGTTTAAGCCGGCAAATATAAATGCAATCCTGTTTCCCATAAAAAGAGCAGCCAGTACACAAGTCATGACAATCCAGCCGCTCCTTGCATATCCCGGGCCTAAAACAGTAAAGAAAAGAGTTGTTAAAAGATATGATGTAATAATTAAAATCAGAGCTCTGGTTCTGTCTGTAAGGGATTTAAAAATAAAACGTGATAAAACAACGCCAATAAAACCAATATCTGCAAGTACTACGTAATAATTACCGGCCATGAAATGATATGGAATCATAATAAACAGAGTTAATGGAATTATTAATAGACCTATAGTATACAATATATCAACAAATAGTGACCGCCATGATTCAACTTTGTTCAAGTCAGAATTATAGTTGTTATCTGTTAATATATTATAACGAGCTATTAGTTTTGACAGCATTTAATGCCTTTGTGTTTCTATTCATAATATTTAACTAAGATTGTACATAATACTTTAACTCTAAAATATTAACATCAAAAATTGTAATAGGCAAAAATATCTGAAGTTCGTAATTTTTATGAATTCTAAAAAAAAAAAGTGCGGTTCTATTAAGTTTTTTTCCACCAGGCCGATAATTATCTTAGTGAGCTTTTAAACCAACTAAGGAGTCTTGCAAAATGGATGAAGTTGATGAAATACTGGTGGAATTTTTAAGTGAGAGTCGTGACATGATTGAAGACAGTGTTCCCAGGCTTATAGAGCTTCAGGAAACATCTGAAAGTACCGGAGATATTGATATTGAGGTATTGAATGCCATTTTTAGAACTTTTCACTCCATTAAAGGTACTGCGGGATTTTTAGAGTTTAATAATATAAATCATGCCACTCATACTGCAGAAAATCTTATGGACCTTTATCGAAAAGGTAAAAAAACCATATCAGCACATGGAATCTCTCTCTTATTAAAAGCGTGTGATTTTATGCAATCCGCTCTTGATATAATTGAGACTGAAGGGAATGATCTCTCTCTTGGTGAAGATGCAAAATATTTAATTGATGAACTGACTGTTTTAATAGAATCAGATGATGATAATTCTCCGGCTGATGATTCTTTAGACATGTCAGATGCTTCAGTATCAGCAGATAGTATTGAGGGAGAAGGATGGCCTGAAGATGGTGATGAATCAGATGTAAATGAAGATATTCTGGAGGCTAAAACTGATACTTCTGAAGAAAATATCAGCGAAGAGAGTGAATCTGAAAAACAGGAATCCATGCCCGCTGATGACAGTCTTGATTTTGATGTTTCAAGTGAAATGAAAGACAGGTTTATTGAAGAGGCTGATGACATAATCGAACTGTCAGAGGGGTATCTCTTAAGCATGGAGAAAGATCCTTCTGTAACATCAGAATTGATTCCTGAACTTTTCAGACAGATTCACAGTTTTAAGGGTAACTGCGGTTTTATGGGTTATGCTGACATGGAAAAAGTCAGCCACAGTATGGAGAGTCAGTTAAACAGATTCAGAGATGAGTGTGATGGTAACTGTGGAGAGTCTGTCAGGGAGGCTTCAATAAAGATATTCCTTGAGGTTGTGGATGTTTTACGAACTGCGGTTGCTGATATTTCAAAAGACGGTAAAGGTGAAATCAGTAATAAAGATGAAATATGTGAAATGGTAAATGGAATTGGAAAAATGGATTTTAAAGGTGGTAATGCTAAAGAAACTAAAGAGGTTAAAGACGCTCCACCAGTTCAAATCAGTAAACCTGTAAAACCTCAACAGGCTGAGGTTAAAGCTAAAGAGACGAAAAAAGATGCTGTTGTTTCTAAAGGTATTAAATCCGAAAAAGAGGATGATTCATCTGATGATAAAACAAAAAATCAAATAGAAAAGAAAGCCCCTGCCAAGGTAATGCGCAGGGATATTCGAGTTGATCTTGAAAAACTTGATACTCTTATAAATCTTGTAGGTGAGCTTGTTATTGCACAGGCTATGGTTACAAACAATCCGGATGTTAAAGGACTTGACCTTGAAAATTTTGACAAGGCATCAAATCATCTGGACAGAATTGTTAGAGATCTTCAGGATGTTGCAATGTCCGTCAGAATGATTCCCATTGCGGGAAGCTTTAGAAAAATGATTCGCCTGGTTCATGATCTTTCAAGAAAATTCGGGAAAAAAGTAAAACTTGATCTCCTGGGTGAAGATACAGAGATTGATAAAACAGTTGCGGAATTAATAGCCGATCCTCTTGTTCACATTATCAGAAATGCTGTTGATCACGGCCTTGAGTCCACAGCTGATAGAATAGCCAAAAAGAAGAGTGAAATTGGAACAATCAAGCTTGAAGCCCGTCATGAGGGAGGAGAGATATGGATACTTATTCAGGATGACGGACAGGGATTAAGCAGAGATGTTCTGATTAAAAAGGGAATCGAAAAAGGTCTTGTTGAAGGAGACGGTTCCCATATGAGTGATGAGCAGGTTTACAGACTTCTGTTTGAGCCTGGTTTTTCAACTGCTCCAAAGGTTACTGATGTTTCCGGCAGAGGGGTCGGAATGGATGTGGTTCGCAAAAATATTGAAAAATTAAAAGGTCAGATAGATATAACAACAACCCTTGGAAAAGGCACTTCGTTTATTTTAAAGATTCCTCTAACTCTGGCTATTATCGAAGGTATGCTCGTACGTGTGGGGCAGGCAAAATATACAATTCCCATGCTCTCCATAAGAGGATGCATAAGAGCTGCCGAAGGCACAATTACAACTCCAATGGAAAATCATGAGATTATAAAGTTAAGGGAACAGCTTCTTCCCATAGTGAGACTCTACTCTCTTCATAATGTAAGTCCCGACAGCAGCGATCTCAATGATGGTGCAATGGTTATTGTTGAGGACAGAGAGCAGAGTGCCGCAATTTTTGTGGATGAAATCTTAGGTCAGCATCAGACGGTTATTAAAGGTCTGTCAAACTATATGGGTAATGTTCAGAGTGTTTCAGGATGCACAATAATGGGTGATGGCGATGTAAGTCTGATTCTTGATCCCGCTGGGCTTATTGCTCTTGCAAAGGATCATCCCTCTGTGATGGGGTACTGATTAAATTTTTAAGAATTCTCTCTAAGTGAGAGACAGAATAAGGAGATATAAAAATGCAGCAACAGGCAAATGATTGGACATTGGACATAAATGAAGAAGATGAAGATGCAATGGCCAACCGCTATCTGCTTTTTCATGTGGCAAGCGAAGATTATGGCATAGGTATCGAAAACGTAATTGAGATTATCGGACTGCAGAAGGTGACTGAAGTTCCAGATATGCCCCACTATGTAAAAGGGGTAATCAATTTAAGGGGGCAGGTTATTCCCGTTGTAGATATCAGACTCCGTTTTGGAATTGTGCCTAAAGAGTATACTGACAGAACATGCGTAATTGTTGTGCAGATCAAAGAGATGAATATCGGCATTATTGTTGACGGGATGGCTGAGGTTCAGGAAATCCAGGAAGCTCAGATAAGTCCTCCTTCTCCAATTCAGAAAAATGTTGCAAGCAAATATATTTACGGCATGGGCCGAGTTGGTGAAGAGGTAAAAATTCTTCTCGATGTGGGTAAGCTTCTATTTGAAGACGACTTTATGGACCTGGAAAATGAGCAGATAAATCTGGAGGGATAAGAGATGACTATTAAAAGTAAACTGTTTTTGGTTGGAGCAATTACTGTTGGTCTCATG
The DNA here is from genome assembly GCA_016937935.1 of Deltaproteobacteria bacterium. GTDB lineage: Bacteria > Myxococcota_A > Polyangia > JAAYKL01 > JAAYKL01 > JAFGVO01. Next base: position 10,786 of record JAFGVO010000169.1, read on the forward strand.
CTGGTAATAGGGGTTGCCGGAGTCTGGGGACTCCATAATGTAAATAATAATCTTGAAATAATGAATAGCTTTGTGGAAGGTGATGATATTTTAAATCAGGATGTTATTCAGCCTCTTCTACAGCTTAATCTTGCAAGTGCCAGATATAAAATGGATCCCTCTGCCGAAAATTATAATAAAATAGAGTCAGCAAAAAATATTTATAAAACAGGTATTGCAAAATGGAAAGATGTTGTTGCGGGTAACAGTGATCTGCAGAATCTTGTTGATGCAGTAAGCTCCTATGAAAATTTTGTAAATTCAGAGCTTGGTGCTTTAAAAACTGCAGTAGACATTAAGATTGAAACACATAATAAGTTTGACGCCACAGTGACAGAAGGGCTTCAGATGCTTGATGGTGTTATGGTTAATATTGTTGATCCTGCAAAAGATTATTATTCCAAAAGAAGAGATGTTGTTAACATGAACAAATGGAACAACATTGATGAGGTGATGAATGAGAGTGTTATTGCTAACGCTCTTAAGCTTCAGACTGCTTTTCATGACTATTCTGCCCATCCTCAGACTGTTACAATAGATCATTATACTACTCAGTTTGAGGAGACTCAAAAAGGGGTTGATGAGTGGATTGCATCTTTTAATGGTGACAGTCAGATGAAAAAAGCCGGTGAGGATGCCAGGGGCTATATTGAAAAAATTAATAATCTGTTTGCAGAGCTTGAATCAGCTGCAAATAAAGTAAGCGAGATAAATGAAGATTTAACCTCAAAACAAAAAGAGCTAATATCTACAATAAACTCAACAATGGAAAGCGTTGTTGATCCCGCAGTTGCAGCTACACAGGAAAATGTAAAAGATAGTACAAACATGGCTAATATATTAATTGTCGGCGCAATTATTGCTGCAATTTTAATATTGTCATTTCTTGTTATGGGGCTTGTCCATGAGCTTTCAGGTAAAATTGGTATTGCTGCACAATATCTTGAACTTGTTGCAGAAGGTGATGTTAAGAGCAGAGATAAGGTAAGTTCAAAACTTGTTGAAATTGATACTCTTTTTAAATCACTGGAAAAAATGCGTAACGGGATACGAGGCAGAAGTGAAACACTTCAGGCAATTGCAGATGGAGATTTGACACAGCAGGTTGAGCCTATGGGTATAACTGATATGCTTGGCAATGCATTAAGGGATATGAACAGCAAGCTCGTATCAGTTGTAGGTCAGACTATTGTTTCTGCAGAGCAGATAAATATTGGAACAACACAGGTCGCTGATGCAAGCGGTGCACTCTCACAGGGAGCAACAGAGCAGGCATCTTCAATTGAACAGATTTCGAGTTCTATGACAGAACTTGGCAGCCAGACAAGGCAGAATGCGGAAAATGCATCCCAGGCAAATACCTTGTCAATTACTACAAGAGACTCTGCCGAAAATGGTTCATCACAGATGAGACAGATGGTTGAAGCCATGGATAGAATTGGTGATTCAAGTAAAGAGATAGGTAAAATTATAAAAGTAATTGACGATATAGCATTTCAGACAAATCTTCTTGCTCTTAATGCTGCTGTCGAGGCCGCCCGTGCAGGTAAATACGGTAAAGGTTTTGCTGTTGTGGCAGAAGAGGTCAGAACCCTTGCCGCACGAAGTGCAAAAGCCGCCAAAGAGACATCAGAGCTTATTGAGTGCTCAGTGATTGCTGTTGATGAGGGTGTTTCAATTTCTCAGAATACTGCATGTGCATTGGAAGAGATTGTTGAGAGTGCCCGTAAAACCGCTGACCTTGTTGGTGAGATTGCGGCTGCGAGCAGTGAGCAGGCCCAGGGAATTTCACAGATCAATATTGGCCTTGATCAGATAGACAAAGTAACCCAGCAAAATACAGCAAGTGCAGAAGAGACAGCAAGTGCCGCAGAAGAGTTGTCCGGTCAGTCAATGGAGCTTAAACGGATGATGGAGTGGTTTAGACTGGATAAAACATTATTAGATTCCGGTGACTCAGTAAATCATAATTACAGTTATAAAAAACCATCTTCAAAAAAAGCTGTTAAAAGTTTTAATTTGCGCAGTGCTGTAACCAGAGCTCCCCTGAGCAGTTTTTCAAAAAGCAATGATATAGCTCTTCCTCCTCCTCTGCCTGATAATGTTGACGATGGTGAATGGGGCAGTGGTGTGATGGAGCAGAACCCTGAAGATATTATTTCTCTAGATGATGATTTTGGGCGGTACTAGGCAGTGGATAGAATTGGGAATTGTTAAAAAAATGGAGATTATAGTATGAACGTAAGTATAAAAACAAAAATTTTGGGGATAACACTGGTTCCGGCAATATTGGGAATGGTTCTTCTCTCAGGGGTTCTTCTGTTTCTCCTTAATAATGGTGGAACTCTTCTTTCTAAAGAGGTCAGGTCCAACTCGGAAGATGCCATAGCGGCAAAACTTCAAGGCCAGGTTGAGGTTGCTTCAAATCTTTTAAAGGAAGCTGAGAGTGAAGGCATATCAGAAGAACAACAGTTAAAGATGCTTAAAGAGTTAAGGTTTGGGAGTGATGGTTATATCTGGGTACAAAGTTTTGATCCGTCAAATCCAACTGTTATTAAAATGATAATGCATCCTATAAATCCTGCTCTTGATGGTGTTGAAGTTTCAGGGGTTGTGGATAAAAGCAAATTTGAAAAAATAAATTTTGAAGGTAAAATTTATAATAACAATGACCCTGAAGTTTCTGATGTTCCTGCAACTGCACTTTTTATTGAATTTAATAAAGTTGTCGCTAAACAAGGTGGTGGAATAGTCAGGTATTATTGGCCAAAACCTGATGGAGAGGCAGGTACAGGCTATCTTAAAATGTCATATGTTAAAAGGTTTGGTAATAAAAACTGGGTTATAGGAACCGGTGAATATGCGGATAATATTGATAAAATTGTAGCAAAACAACAGGAAACTATAACAGATATCACATCAACTATTGTTTGGAGCCTTGTTGGGATAGCTGTACTTATTGTTGTTGTTATGCTTGGGGCATCAGTAGTTTTAACTACTCAGATTGTTTCTCCTATTTCCAAATTGAGCTCTGTTATGAAAGATATGGCTAAAGGTAACTTTTCAAGACAGATCGATTATAATCAAAAAGATGAGATTGGGGAGATGGCAGATGCTGTTAAAGCTTTAGGTGAATTTCAAAATGAGCGGGCTCATCTGGCAGAGGCTGTTGGCAATGGTGATCTATCTGTAAATGTCAGTGTTGCCTCAGATGAGGATCGTCTTGGCATATCGTTAAAGAAGATGATTGAGAATTTGAGGCAGGTTGTTTCTAATGTAATGAGTTCTGCTGATCAGATGAATACAGGTACAAATCAGGTTTCTGATGCAAGCGGAGCCCTCTCCCAGGGGGCAACAGAACAGGCTGCATCAATTGAAGAGATTTCCAGTTCTATGACAGAACTTGGCAGCCAGACGAGACACAATGCTGAAAATGCGTCCCAGGCAAATACTCTCTCTATCAGTACAAGAGACTCTGCTGAAAATGGTTCAAAACAGATGAGCGGTATGGTTGATGCAATGGCAAAAATTGGTGATTCAAGTAAAGAGATAGGTAAAATTATAAAAGTTATTGATGATATAGCTTTTCAGACAAATCTTCTGGCACTTAATGCTGCAGTTGAGGCTGCCCGCGCAGGCAAATATGGTAAAGGTTTTGCTGTAGTTGCCGAAGAGGTCAGAACACTTGCTGCAAGAAGTGCAAAGGCTGCCAAAGAGACGTCAGAGCTTATTGAAGGCTCAGGGGTTGCAGTTGAAGCAGGTGTTAAAATGTCCAGGAAAACGGCAGAAGCTCTCGAAGGTATTGTTGACAGTGCCCGTAAAACCGCTGACCTGGTGGGTGAAATTGCAGCTGCAAGCAATGAGCAGGCTCAGGGGATTTCACAAATCAATATAGGCCTTGATCAGATAGACAAAGTTACTCAGCAAAATACCGCAAGCGCAGAAGAGACAGCAAGTGCCGCTGAAGAGCTTTCAGGTCAGGCAACAGAGCTGAAGCGAATGATGGGCTGGTTTAAAACCGGAAATAATTCCAGATTTATGTAAATTAAAAATTAAACTCTATTGGGGGAGTAATGTTACCGCAGGCTCAAGTGATAAATACAGCAACAGCCGCTTTAGGAATGATGAATATTACAGATTCTGAATTTAAGAAAATCAGTGAACTTGTATATACTCGTTATGGAATAAATCTTACAGATAAGAAAAAATCACTTGTGGTAAGCAGACTTCAAAAGCTTTTACGCACAGAAGGTTTTGTAAATTTTGATTCATATTATCAGCATCTTTTATCGGATAAAACAGGAAAAGGTCTTACTGAACTAGTAAACAGAATCTCTACAAATTTTACATATTTCTGGAGAGAACCCGACCATTTTGAACACCTTAAAAATGTTGTTCTCCCTGAACTTGCACAAAAATTAAAAGCTAAAAATGATCACGATATCAGACTATGGTGTGCAGCTGCGGCAACTGGTGAAGAGCCCTACATGCTTGCAATGGTTATGAGGGATTTTCTTGGTGCGGATGCATATAAGTGGAAGGGTGGGCTTCTTGCTACAGATATTTCTGACAGAGCTTTACAGGTAGCTCAAAAGGGAATTTATCCGTCAAAAACATTAAACAAGCTTCCTCCTCACTATCTTAAAAAGTATTTTAAAAAAGTTTCAGATGATGAGTGGCAGGTTGTTGATGAGATAAGAAATGATGTAACCTTCAGAAAATTTAATCTCATGGGGCCGTTAACTTTTAAAAAGAAGTTTCATATAATTTTTTGCAGAAATGTAATGATCTATTTTGATGTTCCCACAAAAGACGGGCTTGTTCAAAGATTGTATGACGGGACAGAAGATGAAGGGTACCTCTATATTGGACACTCTGAAGCACTTGGCAGAAACAAATGTCCCTATAAGTATGTGAATCCGGCACTTTACAGAAAGATTTAATATTCGGGAGTTGATAAAATGAATCGTAAAATAAAAGTACTGATAGTTGATGATTCGGCAATGGTCCGGCAGATTTTAAAAGATGGTTTAAGCAGAGATGAGGGTATAGAAGTTGTTGGAGCCGCTCCTGATGTATTTGCCGCACGGGATATGATTGTCAGGCTAAAGCCGGATGTTCTTACCCTTGATGTTGAAATGCCTAAAATGGATGGGGTTGAATTTTTAAGAAGGCTGATGCCCCAGTATCCAATTCCGGTTGTTATGGTCAGTTCATTAACTGTTAAAGGTAAAAAAATAACAATGGATGCCCTCGAGGCAGGAGCAATTGATTTTGTTTCCAAACCAACATCAGATGTTGCCCGGGGTCTTTCGGGGATGCTCAGTGAGCTTAGGACAAAGATTAAAATTGCTTCAACTGCAAATGTCTCCCACTGGAAAAATAAAAGAGTTCAAAAAGCCGTAAGAACGGTGGAATCATCAAGCTCTCTTGCGGAGTCAACTGATAAAGTAATTGTAATTGGTGCTTCTACAGGAGGAACAGAAGCAATTAGAGAAGTTATTGAGAGGTTTCCACGAAATACTCCCGGAGTTGTAATTGTTCAGCATATGCCCGGAGGGTTTACTAAAGTTTTTTCGGACAGGATGAACTCCCTTTGTCAGATGGAAGTAAAAGAGGCTGAAAATGACGACAGGGTTTTACAGGGCAGAGTTTTAATTGCGCCAGGTGGTGAAAGACAGATGACGATAGTTCGCTCCGGTGGTGTATACAGGGTGAAGCTTGAGGAGGGTGAAAAAGTTTGCGGTCACAGGCCGTCCGTTGAAGTTCTTATGCAGTCTGCAGCACTGAGTGTGGGGAGTAATGCAATAGGTGTCATGCTTACTGGAATGGGACACGACGGTGCAGATGGTATGGTTGCAATGAGAAGGGCAGGGGCCAGAACTCTTGCTCAGGATGAAGCCAGTTGTATCGTTTACGGTATGCCCAAAGAGGCATATGAGAGGGGTGGCGCAGAGACTCTTGTACCTTTAAACAATATTGCATCACATGTGATATCAATATTATCAGGGCGTGTTCCTGTAAAAACCATGACTGCAAAAGTAAACAATGAGCAGAGGGTGATATCGTGATTGGAAGTTCGATGGTTCTTGTTGGGGTTGGAGAGCTGGGAGCATCAAAAACTCCCGGCGCTAAAATTAAGACCATGGCTCTCGGGTCATGTATTGCTGTTGTAATGATGGATCCGAAAACCAGATGTGTGGGAATGGTTCATGTGGCTCTTCCCGATTCAAGTATTAATCCTAAAAGGGCACAGGAGCGTCCAGGATACTTTGCAGACACAGGAATACCGGCACTGGTAAAAGAGATGGAAAAACTGGGATGTCAGGGGGGAGGCAGAGGGTGGATTGTGAAACTGGCAGGAGGCGCCAACGTTGCAGATGCAAACAATACATTTAATGTGGGCAAGCGTAACGCCATTGCCATTAAGAAAATACTCTGGAAGCTAAATATTGCACCCAGATCCGAGGATATTGGAAAGAACTTCAGCAGAACAGTAACACTTGAAGTAAGTTCCGGTAAAACAACAATCACATGCCCGGGCAGAGGATCCTGGGGCTTATAGAAAAGTGGAGTTATTATGACTAAAATTGTAATTGCAGAAGATGACTTGACTTCGATGGATATACTCGCATACGGGCTTGAGTCATTGGGATACACTGTTATCAGGTGCAGTGACGGGCTTAGGGCGTTTCATGTTCTTCAGGATAATCCCGATGTAAAGCTTCTTATTACAGATATGGTAATGCCACAGCTTGATGGACGTGAACTTGTGGAACTTGTAAGAAAAGATCAAAAGTTAAAAGATATTCCGGTGATGGTAATTTCCGGAGTTGTTGGTCCTAAATCTATCAGAGATATACTTGAGGTAGGAGCAACGGAATTTTTAGGTAAACCGGTTAATCTTGATGACCTAAGTGATTTTATGAGTAGAAATGTGGTGACTGAATGACTAATATTGAAGAGATACGCACTATTATCAAAAAGGTGCCTATGTTTTCACACTCCGCAATGCGTTTAATGGAGGTGACAAATGATCCTAATCATTCATTGATGGAGGTGGTTAGAATTGTTGAAGCTGATGCGGTATTGACCGCTCAGGTCTTAAAGGTTGTCAACTCTGCAGCGTTTGGTCTTTCGGGAAAGGTTGATGAAATAAAGCGGGCAGCAGCTTTATTGGGTGATAAAATTATTGTTGGTCTGGCAATAGGTCACAGTCAGTCACATATTTACAATCAGGAACTTGAAGGATACGGAGCAGAAGCCGGTGCTCTTTGGGAGCACAGTTTAAGAACTGCAATTGCATCAAGGGAACTTGCTAAATTTTCAGGGGACAAGGTATCTCCCGGATTGGCTTATACTGCGGGTATTCTTCACGATATCGGTAAATCAATTATTGCCGGTTTTATGGGGGGAAAAACCGATTTGCTTATGAAATTTGCAGATGAAAACAGTGATAAAAATTTTCTGGATGCAGAAAAAGAGGTTGTGGGTGTTACTCATGCAGAGGTGGGGTACGAGCTGGCAAAGCACTGGAATTTTCCTTTAGTATTTCAGACTGCCTGCCTTTATCATCACAATCCCTCTATGGCACAAGCCGAAGATAAGCATCTGGCCTATGTAATTCATTTAGGCGACATACTGGCAATGATGGGAGGAAGTTCCACCGGGGCTGATGCAATGATGTACACTATGGATTCGAATTATACTGATTACCTCACTGTTTCATCAGATGAGTTAAATAATATTATGCTTAATGTGATAATTGAATTTGAGAAAACCAGAGAGATGATTTTTAATTAATTTGCCGTTTAAACGGTATTGGAGAGTAAGATGAAAAAAGTTCTGATTGCAGATGATTCGGGTATGGCCAGAACCTTTATAAAGAGGACTCTTGAGATGGTTATGACTGAGGAGGCAGTTTATATAGAGGCTGTTAATGGCAGGGATGCTTTGGAAAAAATGAAAGATGACCCGCCGGATCTTCTTGTTACAGACCTTAATATGCCCGAGCTCGATGGCGCCCAGTTACTAAAAAGAATTATTGCAAGCCCCAAACTTCACGGGACTCCTTCTATTGTAATTACAAGTCTTGATAATGAGGCAAAGCATAAAGAGCTTAAGGGCTACGGAGTGACAGCAATTTTAGGAAAACCTGTAGACCCCGGTCAGCTTTCAGCAACTCTTGAAAAAATATTTGGAAAGGGAAATGACGATGATAACTACGGTTGGTAAAGAGATGGGAAAAGCGATGATGGAGACTCTTGAACAGCTGGCTTTTATGGATGTTTATGCTGATAATGAAGTCTCAATTGGTAAATATTTAGAGCAGGAAGAAGATTGTTTTACCTCCTCAATAGATTTGAAATCTCCCCAGGCGGGAACTCTCGTTATATCTATGCCTTCAATTTTATTGGATACAATAGCCAGTGTTATTTACAATGACGGTTACATGTCCAATGCTCCTGAATCTCCTGCTGTAGAAGATCAGGATGCTGCAAATCCCGGCAAGAGCAAATCAGATCTGAAGCACAGCAAAGAGACTCTTTTTGATGTGTTAAGTGAAATTTTAAATACTCTGGCCGGTAATTTTTTAAGCATAGTAGTGCCTGAAGAGAAAGTTTTCAGCATTGGGTTTCCTGTGACAGTATTGGAAAAACCAGAGGAAAAATTATTAGATAAAACAGAAAACTGGCTGTTTTATAAACTTCAGGAAAAATTTATTTGCGCTGTCTATATTGATATTTGATTTATAGAAGATTAAAGAACGGCTTCAACACATTTATTAAGTTCAGCAATCTCTTTACTGCAGGCTCCATCAACCAGTGTAATAAATCCAAATTCTGTACAGGTCAGTTGCTCATCAGAAGCTTCAAGTTCACAAAAGATATAAGCAATATTTTGATCTGTACACATGATTGTGTCATTCATTAAATTGCAGTTTGTCATGCACTCATCAAAAGGCATAGTGCATCCTGTTTTTACAGATTTTTTACAAAGTTCATCACAGGTGTCAACGCGCAGCTTAAGCTCTTTTTGATATAATTCTTCATATAATGCAGTATCAGTGTCATCTTTAGTAATATAAAAATATTGTGTCACCCCTGTTGCTGTATCATTAACAGATGTGTCATTGTTTTGTGATGAGTCACTATCTGCATCATCACCAGCAGAAGAACTGTCTCCAACTGGTTTATTGATATTTTGTGAATCAGTAGAAGTGCTCTTTGTTTCTGAATTATCATCTTTACAGGAAACAAAAAACAGTGCTGAAATAATTGATATAAATAAAATTAAATTTTTCATGGCGTAACAAACTCCTCAGTATCCAAACATCCAAGGTTGTATTGATAAATTTTATCAAACGAATCTTCTGAATTTACAATATTAATTACATCAAACCAGTAACCACAATGGCCATCCTTAGTTAAACAACCTTTGTATTGATTTTGAAATTGATCTAATAATTCATTAAAAATTGGACTATCAGGACATTGTGACGACAGCTCCCCTTCTTGATATGTATAATCAATACAATCAGGATAGTTATAATTTTTTAAAATATCTGACAACTCAATTTTATAACCGCATTGAAGTTTTGGGGTGCAACATATTTGGGTCAATACCCATTTACCATCAATGTCTTCTGATATTTCATCATTACAAATATTATCCCCACAATGAAGCAAAGTATCACTATCGTCAGAACCAAATTCTGTATTACTATCGGTTTCTGTATCTATAAAAGTATCAGAATCTACGGTCTTGATATCATCTTTACTACAAGCGGTATTAAGGAACAGCAACATTGGTATAATAATATAATTTATATTTTTTTTACTCATAATTATTTATCCTTTAAAAATTTGGAAAAAATGATTCATTACAAATAAGTTGCTGATCAGGTGTCAGTTCAATATTTTTACCCATAACAGTACCCTCCACAGTACTGTTTATTTTAATATATCCGTTTGGTGCAGTTATTGAACCTGTGAAGGGAATATCTATAGAAATCATATTGTACCCTGAATATCTTAAATCAACCGGTTCAATAAAATCGCCTCTTAATATTACATTATCAGAAACTACAATAATAACTCCAGGATATGAATTTATAACAGCCTGAGGTTCAACCGAAAACTGTCTGGTATAATATGTTCCAGGATGCATTGTTAACGTAGAGCGGGATTTAACATTGATATACTCAAACGAATCAGGATAGATTTCCAGATTCTGATCAGGTTCAAGATTTATTCCCTGGCTAAATGTACTTACATTTTCAACATTATAAAAATCTGTTCCGGCAAATGAGATATTTTCATTTTCAGTAGTTCCAGTAACATTGGCACCCTGATTATTATCAATATAGCCGCCTGCAACTACATTACCATCAATATATGCGTTTGAACGAAGCATAATATTGTTTGCAGCCATAAGGGTTCCTGTTTGAGAGTTTGAACCGACTTCAATATCTCCGCTTGAGGTTATAATGGGAAAACCGTTTGAATTTATTGTAGTTAATTTTGCTCTGTCTTTGATGTCAATTTTTTGTGATGCAAAAATTGACGATCTGACTTCAATCGTCTGTGTTGCCACAGAACTGTTTCCCCATGAATCAGTGGCGGTCCACTCAATAAGATGCTCCCCTGGAGGTAGTATTCCAGTACCATCAGAAACATCATATGGTAAAATCAATGATGAATTAGTACTGTCTATTATCATTCCCTGTATGGAAAAATCTGAGCACAGATCGGTAACTTCAGGCATATTCATAGTTAAATTATCTTCACTGCATACAACAAATGGCTCCATCTCATTTATTGAAATTTCTGGAGGCGTTGTATCCTGAACATTAATGTTAACAAAATTACTGCCAGTAAAAATACCATCATTAACCTGAAGTTCAACTTCATGACTGCCAGGTGTTAAATTTATGAAAGCATACATGTCCGTACTGTTAATTTCTGGCCATAAATATGTAATTGTATCACCATCTTCATCAAAAGATCCGCTCCCGTCAAGATATACACTGGTAAGAGGACCGGTACATTCCAAAGTCTGATCAACTCCTGCATCAGCAGTAGGCTCTGCACCATTTATAGTTGTCTGACCCACAACAGCACCATCAACAGATGTTGTCAATTTAATTTTATCAGTGTTATTAATATCATCTGGAAGAACAAATTTAAGATAATATTCAGGTATTAATCCGACAGTTTCAGGAATGGATCCATCAGGATAAATAAGTCCTCGTGTTGCCCAAACAGAACCGTCAGGTTTATAAAGTCTAACAACCATATCTCCAGTTTCTTTAGGTGAAATATTTTGTAATCCTGCCCTACCATTTTCCCATGAAACACCATCAATAAAAATTGGAGTAGTTAACGATGAAGCTTTAGCTATTATTTCAATTAATCTATCCATCCCATCAAATCTGCTATCACATATAAATCCATTAGCTCGTAATTCAGTTAAACATCTTTGACAAAAACGTCTCGGCCCATCAGCAGTTGTGCTTGACATGATACATCGTCCATTTGGATCATTAGTCAAAACATCAGCTGTCGCATCAGCAACCGAAAGGTTTCCTTGACAACAAATTGCATAAGCGTGACCGCATTGTGTTCCATCGTGAACGTAAGTCGAAGCAGGATTCCAAAATGATGGACCACAGCAGTCAAGTGCATGAGGATCACAGCCTAGATCTTTTCCTAGATAGTTGATGCTGTTGTCTGAATTTGGACCATCAGTTATTTTAGAATCAGCTTCTTCCGATACATATTCATCATCTAAGTCAACCGTATGTCCCATTTCGTGAATCATTATTACGTCAGGATGACTATTGGCTACATCTGTTGTTTCTCCCCATGAACGCCCGTCTCTTATTGAGCCTCCTCTGTGTACCCCAGCTAAATTCTGATCGGTCATTACATGAACCCAATCATAATTTGCATATTTATATCCCGCAGCTTCATAATCAGCTTGAATAGCACTTAAATCTACCTTGGATGTATTGAGTTGACAGTTAGACTTAAAAACAGTTGGCAAAACCACTTCAAAAGATACATTTTTATATTCACAGGCACTTAAACCAGTTGCATCAAAAAATGTCTGTTTTTGTTTATCAACAGCAGTTTGAAACTCAGCGTCTGATCCATTAAAACAATATGGGGCTAGAAGAATTCTAAATTTACATGAACCTTCATCTTCATCAATTAAACCGTCGCTGTCATTATCTATACCATCACAGAATTCATCGCCTAAACCGACACCATCACAATTATCATCTATACCGTTGGGAAGTTCCGGTATTGCTGAAAAATCATTAAGTACACAGCGATTTTCAGAATAAACATTATTACAATAAATATTAGCTGCAGCCAGTGCAAGCCCCCAAGAAATAAGCCCAACAGGATGTATAGCAATAAAACCATCAGTCCAGCATGCAAGTAACTGATCTACTTTGCCATCAGTTATTTCACGTCCCTTTTTGCAATGTTCGTCAGTATCAGTTGCATTAGGCACTTCGCAATCTTTATATACAGGCTTACAGCAATCGGCATAGCTGTTATGAGAATAACTCATTACCATTAAAGAAATTAAGAAAAATAATGTACCAATATTAAACTTGTTTTGTTTTGTTTTGTTTTGTTTTGTTTTGTTTTTCATAAAAAACATACCTCCAAAGTTATAAATTTTAGCAATGTTTAACTTATATGTTTCATTTTATGGTAAATCAACGATTATTATTAAATGTATATAAAATTGATTGATAACGATAATTCTTGCTTATGGATTTTGTTATCAGTGTTATTTTTTTTTGAGCTAGATGCACGCTGTGGCATGTATTGTGTTCTTGAAGGAATTTGATAATTTATCTGCTGGATTTTTTAGAAAGTTTTCAGTATTGGTTTTCCTGTGACGGTAATGGAAAATCCAGAGGATGAATTATTGGATAAAAAAGACAACTGGCTGTTTTATAAACTTCAGGAAAAATATTCTTGTGCTGTTTACATTGAGATTTGATTTATAGAAGATCACTCCCGCAAGGGGTATTGCCGGCCCATTTAATAAATTTTTTCACTTCATTTTTTCCTTTAATAACTGCTCCGTGCTGAGGGACAATCATATCAATATCAAAATTTTCTATCTTTTTTTTCCAGCTGTTAATTGCATTTAAAGAGCCCATCATGCGCTTATGAAATTTTTCAATATACTGAATATGGGTTTCAAAATTTTCAGTCATTTTATATGGTGCACCAAAAGATGCGGCAAGATCACCGGTGTAAAGAATTTTAGACTCTGAGTCATAGACTTGAAAATTGCCCGCTGAGTGGAGAAAATGGGCAGGTATAATACTTATGTCACAAGAACAGCAGTTTAATATCATACCTTTGTCATCAATGGGTTTAATTCTTTCAATTGCAGTTGAATCAACCCAGAAGTGGGTGATAAATCGTATCCAGAAATCTGAGATATATGCAGTAGCATCAGTTACCATAAGCCATCCGTTTAAAGATGAGACAATATCAGGATCCTGATGGGATAGAAAAATATGTTTGATATTTTCTACAGGAAGTGTCTGAGATACTTTTTCGTATAAATTTTTATAAACTCTTATTCCGCCAGGATCTATAAGAAGTCCGCTTTTTTCATGGAATATAAGATTCTGATTACTCTGTATCATATCACCTTCTCCAAAATCGGAAAAAATAATATTTGAATGATTATCTGATTTGAATAATATATCCATAACTCTCCCGTCACTGATGATAAATTTTAAAATGCGAAGGTATTATAATATACAATGGCATAAATATATAATTATTAATTTGCCAACTCTGTTTTTGGTGTCATGCTTTACTAATTCAATAAACTTGGCTTAACCGCCATCAAATGTAAGGAGTGAAGAACATGCAGAATAAAGCATCCGGATCAGCTAAATCCAGGTCTGTAAAACAGAAAAAAAATGAGTTTGTAAAAACCGTACTGGATAATGAAATTGCCATGAATGCATATCTTACATGGCAGCAATATGGCGGTGATCCAATGAAAAACTGGCTGGATGCAGAAAAAAAGATAACTCATTCAATGTTGAAAAAAACAGTTAAATAAGATTGCGCAGGAACTATTCATGGATGCTTTTTATAAACCTGTTTATTGTGAAAAATGCGGCAAACTAGCCCTTGCAAAACTAAATGACACTCTGTTTTGTTCAACCTGTCTTATTTCATTTATTAGCCAGACAGATAATTGGGATAAAAGTGATATTAACCTTCAGCCTTTGCAGGAGGATAGTAATTTACATATGATTTATCAGGAAACGCAGATTTAATTATTTTAGATTTGGGTCGTTTACAATATGCAGGTATTAACTTTAAGGAGGTTGTACATGGAATCAATACTGTTTGTAGACGATGAACCCAAAATATGGCAGGGAATTAAAAGAGCTTTGCATGGTGAGCCATATGAGATGATTGGGGTTACATCGGGAAAAGAGGCTCTTGAAATTTTAGAAGAGAGAGAAATTGATATAATCATTTCAGATGAAATGATGCCAATAATGACAGGCAATGAACTGCTTAAAATATGTAAAGAGAAATATCCGGAAATGATTCGCATTATGTTAACAGGTAAAGGTAATCTCAATACTGCAATGAATGCTATTTATGATGGATGGATATTTCATTATATCGAAAAACCGGTGAAAGCACAAAATCTTGCTTCTGTAATACACGTGGCATTGCTTATCCGTTCTCTACGGTCTGATGATGAATCCAAGCATCTTGTTATGAGTCTGGAACAGCAAATTGCCCTGCTCGAAAAATACGGAATAGAGCACTCTCTAAATCCCCAAAATGCTACAGAGGACTATGAATCTTTGGATGATCTGGTTGAATAATAAAGAGTCAATAGTGGTATAAAATACATTGTCAAAGATATCTGTGAACTTTTTTTCTTGTATTCTAAATAAATATTTTCATGTTTTTCTTCTAAATATTTCTCTCCTTTTAAAATCAGAAAATGAAAAAGCAGTAATAGAAGTGACATTAATCAATATGCCTCTGTTCTATATTGCCTCAGTCCAAAATTGTTACCGAGGTTGAGCTGGACAGGGTTCTTTTTTGAATTATATGAATATATGTGTGTTGAATATTCAACAGTGACGTACAGATAAATTATGGAGACACTAACATGAGACTTAAATTAATATCTTTTTTATGGATTCTTTTTATAATTCCGTTAAACGCATGTCAGATGGATGATGATGATCGCTGTACTGCAGATTATGTATGGAACAGTGAACAGGCTGCATGTCTTGTGCCTGTTGATACTGATGTTTCAGATACATCAGAACCTCAGGATGGTTTGGGGGATCCCTGCTGGAAAGATGAGGATTGTACAGTTGAAGATTATAGCCACTGTCTTCTTGACCCGACTGATGCATCAGTTGAAGGAATGTGTACAACAGGGGATTGTGACTATGATTTATGCGGTGGTGATTTCCAGTGTTGTGACTGTATCGGGATCGACCTTTTGGGATGGGATACACCATACTGTGTTGATGCCACGTCAGCATCGTTTCTTTCAGCATTGTGCACTTGTGAATAGGAGAAATAGAATATGAAAAAAATAATCCTAATTATAACAGTAATTTTTCTGTTACCAATTTTTGCATCTGCACAGGATACAGATAACGGAACTGATTCAGGTCAGTCACCTCTTGATGATATTCAAATTAAAATGGAGAGCATTGAAAAGAGACTTGATGAGCAGAATGATAATATTGCCGCTTTAAAAAAAGAGAATGAAGAGGCAAAAAAACGTGAGGCAGCCAAGGAGAAAGAGACACTTGAATTAAAAGAGAATCTTGAACAGACCCAGGAAGATCTTGATTCACTTGTTATGACTGTCAACGAAGAGCACAGCAGTAGCAAATTCAGTGTATATGGTTTTTTTGACACAACGTTTTATAAAGCCTGGTATGATCAGAAAAACTCTGTTCTTATTACTCAAAATCCTCCTAAAAGCACATTTTTAATGAATAATATTAATCTCTACTTTAAAAGTGAGATGACTCCTTCATTGGAAGTTTTGGTTGAGACAGGGCTCTCTTTTGCACCTCTAGGGCATGAAACAAATTTTCCTGCTGATGCATATGTTGATGGCAAGCTTGTAAGCGGTCTTATTGACAGCTCCGAGTATAAGAGAGTTGATACATCAATCCCGGGAGGTATTGCTTCTTCATCTCTAAGATATGGTTCTGTCTCAATAATCAGAGCATATCTTGACTGGAAACCAAGAGATTTTTTTAATATAAGAGTTGGCCAATATTTAACCCCATATGGTATCTGGAATGAGGATCACGCTTCCACTGTTTTAGTGGGTGTCTACTATCCCAATATGATGAATCATGGACTTGTTCCTGACTCACAGATGGGTCTTCAGGCTTTTGGTTCATTTTTTCCATCTGATAAACTACAGCTTAAATATGCCGTGACATTTTCTAACGGCAGAGGGCCCATTTCTACAGTGATGGATCTTGATGAAAATAAAGGTGTTGGCTTAAGATTAAAAGCTGTTTTCGGGGGATCAAAATTGAAAGTTAAAGCCGGCGGCTATGGGTACTACGGCAAATATACAGACCTTGAGCGTCATGTGGAGTCCTATTTAAATGCAGATTTTTCACAAGATTTTTCAAGCGGATCTCCTATAGGAGGAGCTCTTAAAGTTACAGATAAATATTCTGAATGGATAGGTACCGGTGACCTTGCTTTTGAATTTTTTGGAGTTAAACTTTTTGGAGAATATGCATTAAGAAGAGTTGATTATATTCATCATCCTGTAATGAATGACGCTTCACAGTTTGTACAAAATGGTGATTTTGTTGATGACAGAAAGGAGCCCAGCCGTTACGAACAGTCTTTTTATGGAATTGCAGCATGGACACTGCCTATTAAGAAGCTGGATACAGTTTCAATAACTCCGTACGGGGGATTTGATTACATCTCTTTAAATGATTCACTTGACTGGGCAAAACAGAAGACCCTCCGATTTGGTTTAAATGTTCAGCCCTCACCATATGTGGTTTTAAAAGCTGAGAACGTTATTGATATGTTTGATGACTGGCTTGGGGGCAGAATGGTCAGTGTTGCTGCACAGGTTGCAGTTTCATTTTAATATTAATTGGGGGCAATAAATATGAATCTTTTATATAAAAACATTTTATCAGCATTCATTGTATTCTTAATTTTGATTTTTTCTCACCATAATAGTTCTTATGCAGAAAATAAAGGGGCGACAATTTATATTATTGCAGGAAACTCTTTTGTGGCAGATTCAATTTATCTTTCGGATGCCAGGAGAATATTTAAAAAAGAGAAGACGCAAATTAACGGGAAACCGGTAATACCCATTAACGCAAAAACAAATTCAAACCTGAAAAAAACATTCTATTCAAAACTTCTTGATATGACAACTGCAGATGTTGCATCTTATTGGGAAACACAGAAAGTTAAAAATGGAATTCAACCCCCGATGGAACTCTCAAATACTGTCAAAGCAGTTTTTTCTGTAAAAAACAGTATCAGCTACTGCTTTGCAGAAGAGTATAAAAAAGGTGCAGCTAAAATTCTTTTAAAATTATAGTCGTTTTTTTATAATCAAAATTATACTTACGTTTATTACAATAATGGGATGCCGGTAACTTGTTAAAATGTTGACAAGTCAGGTATATATAAATACCCTGCATATATGAAGGTCAGATGTACAAATTGTGGTGGTGATGCTCCTATAACGGCTCGAACTTCAACAGTGACATGTCCCTATTGCAAGTCAGTGCTTTTTGTTGAACTTTCAAGGGGTATTCCAAATGTTTTTTTTAAAAGTGTTGTAGATGATGATGCTGTAAAATCTTCACTTTTATCTCTGATGCAAAGAAATGAAATTTCTGTTAAGCCTGAGATTAAAAAGGTACAAAGAAGCAGTTATCCCTATTGGAGATTTAAAAATGGTGCGGGGGTAAATATTCTTGTTTGTGCCGTTACTCCTCCCTGCGAGACAATGGAGATTGTTAAAGAGCCCCCTGGGAAACACCTTAGTATTGATGATTCTTACAGTGAAAAACCTGATTTTCTGAGTCCAAAAATTTTAATGGATGAAGCCCTGTCAAATTCTAAAAAGAGTGATTCTGTTCTCATAGCTGATGAGAAGAGTGCCGCACTGGTTTATCTTTCCATTGCAACAATAGAATACAGTACTGGAGAAGATAATTTTACAGCTTATTGTGAATGTGTAACAGGAGAACTTTTTTATGATAGTCTTCCTCACTCTGAACAGTCCGAAAAGAGTCATACAATGGCTCTCATTGCGCTTGTATCTTTTTTAATATTTTTTGTGGAAGTTTATAAATTTTCATTTGCTGTTAATACATTGCTGCTTCCAGTTACAGCTGTTGTTCAGTATCATGTTTTACGCATTACTTTGAAGAGACTGGGCTGGTAGAATATGAGTGATGTAACCCATTTGAGCTGTCCCGCATGTAAAGGGGCTGTAGGCTTTACTCAAATATACAGGATTATTACGTGTGCCTATTGCGGAACTTCACTTCTTGTGGAGGCTGGAAATCATGTTCCTGAATATTATGCCGAACATAAAATTGACAAAGAAAAAGCAAGGCGTATTCTGCAAAAATTTCTTTTAAACAAGGCTCTGCCACAAAGTCTTATGAAACATGCAGCCTTTAAAAAAGCTGAGCTTTCGTATCTTCCTTTTAATGAATTGAAGGCCAAAAGAGCCGGAACTATTGAGAGGGTTAAAAAGAGTGAAAGGTACTCTTTAAATTCTTTGGTTCCTCCCGTTGAATCGAGGGATACTGCTGTTATAACAGGGGATGTACACAGGATAGAGCCCGCTGTTGCAATAAATGATTTGGGAATTGAAGATATTGACATAATGGAACAACTAAGATCTCGAACAATTGAACTTCTTCCTTTTAGCAGAAGTGAGCAGGGTGCTAACGGAAGAATATTTATTCCTGAAATCGATCCTTCAACAATGATTGAGCAAATGTCATTAAAGGGGTTTGCCAATGATCTTAATGATCACACTGGTTATATGGAAATAAGGGCAAGGCGGATTTTTTATCCGGTCTGGCGACTTCAATACAGATTTAAAAACAGAGTTTATAATGGAGTAATAGATGGGGTAACAGGCCATCCGCTTTTTATGTCTGCTCCACAGGGAGACAACTCAAGAATCAAATGGCTTGTGGCAGGGGTATCCATCTCTGCATTTGTTTTTGGGAAGATGTTAAAACAGATCTCTTTTTTTGAGAGATTAAGAGATGCTTTTGATACTGGCTTGGATAAAACAGGTTCAGTTGGGGGAGGTGTTATTTTAATAATTATACTCTCTTTGCTTTTGGCACTTCTTTGGATAGCTGTCTGGAATCAGTTTCGGTACAGCGGTGATGTTGTATTGGAACACAATACAATGATGGTTGAAAAACATGGCGGATTTTTTGCAAAATCAAAAAGAGTGCCACTTATGACTTTAAAAGAGTTTGTTTTAACATTTATCAAGGGCAATACCCGTGGTGATTAAAGATGACTATCGCGACCGTAACTGAACTTATATGTAACGGCTGTAAATCCCAATTGAATGGACTTGTAACTGATTCTGTTTTTGTATGCGACTCCTGCGGACAGGTTGTTCAAATTGAAAAGGGAAAAGTTCAAAATTTTAAACTGAGCTACATGCAAGGTAAAACAGAACATCAGGGCAGACTGTTATATCTTCCTTTCTGGATGATTCCTGTTGAAACTAAAATGGTTGACAGTGATGATAACAGGCTGGATTTGTCCATGATGAATATACCCGGTGTCGTTTATATTTCTGCGTTTTATGAAACAAACACAAATTACCTTGGAAATCCCGGTCGGGATCTCACAGACATAGAGTCTGTTTTTGAATTAAAAAACTGGACATCTGAAAGTGGTAAAATTACTGGTGGTGCAAGGAGTCTCAATAATGCACTGAAGTATGCCCGCCTGATGATTATCGATATAATTGATCGCAAGCACGATGTAACAGACAGTTTAATAACTATTACTCCCGGTGTTCCAAAGTATGTTGCATCTCCATTTGTATTTGATGCTGAAAAATTTTCCATCACCAGCACCATTACCGGAAAAACATACAGCGCCTCAATAGTTGAATCAATTCATCAGATATTATCAGAACATAAATTAACAACTTAAAATGTGAAGCCTATTGTTCCAATCAATCCATTGCTTTCTAATCTATTAAAACCGATGCTATTAAAAGAAATTGCAGATTGGGACTGATTGTTAATAAATGGAAGCAGTTTTTTAATTCTCTTGCTAGCCCGACTTCGACAATTTTTTGTTAAATTTGGATAAAAAACGGGGTTTCAATCTTGTAAGTGCTTGAAATTATTAGATGTTGGA
>JAFGVO010000170.1 GCA_016937935.1 Deltaproteobacteria bacterium
AAATTCTAAAAGAGTCCCACGGCCGCATCGAAGGTCCATTTGGAGCAGCAAAGCGACTGGGGCTAAATCCCAGCACTCTCAGATCAAAGATTCGTAAATTTAAAATTGAAAATATATAAATGGTGCAACTTGTGCTGATGCCAGTCTTGAAGCTGCAATGATTGCTGCAAGAACAAGTATTGCTTGTATAAAAGATGGAAGTTTTGAAAATGTCTGTCTTGTAAATGTTATAAACTTTTGAGGTGTCCAGTGTATGATGAGTGCTCCAAGTAAAATTAGAAGGGCAGGGGTTGAGAGATTTACTGTTGACATATCAAACTTTCCGATTGTTTTAAAAAGCTCTTTTGCAACATTAAAATCAGGTGCTCTAAAAAATACCCAGGCTGCCGTTACTACATTGAATGTTAAAAATACTCCCAATGCTTTTTGAATTTTTACAGGAATTTTGGATGTTATTTTATGACGCTGAATAAACCTTGTTGCAATAAGAGCCGCCCCGTGTATTGCTCCCCAAAATAAAAATGTTAGAGATGCCCCGTGCCATAGTCCGCCAATTACCATTGTAAGTGCAAGGTTGATGTATGTTCTTATTGATCCTTTTTTTGAACCGCCCATTGGAATGTACAGATAATCTCTAAGCCAGGTTGACAGGGATATGTGCCAGCGCTGCCAGAAATCCCTAAGGTTTGATGCGGTATATGGGGCATTAAAGTTTATGGGAATTTCAAATCCTAAAAGAGCGGCAGAGCCAATTGCAATATCGGAATAGGCCGAGAAGTCTGCATATATCTGAAATGCGTAGGCATAAGCCCCCATAAGAGCTTCAACAGATGAGTACATGGCAGGATTGCTGAAAACCGGATCAACCAGATGAGCCCCGAGATAGTCGGCAATAACTACTTTTTTTACGAGCCCTGTGGCAATTAAAAATATTGCGGCACTGCCTCTGTCTGCGCTTAATCGGGGTTTTAATAAAAATTGAGGAAGCAGAGTTTTTGCCCTGACTATCGGTCCTGCAACCAGCTGGGGAAAAAATGATACAAAAAGAAGATACTGATAGTAGTACTTTGCCGGCTCCAGCTGTTTTTTATAAATGTCTATTGTATAACTCAAAGACTGAAATGTATAAAACGAAATTCCTACGGGCAGAAGAAATTTCAGGTGCCAGGGTGTTACCTCCATGCCAAATGTGCCCATGAGATTTGAAAATTCCACGGCAAAGAAGTTGAAGTATTTAAAAATTGCAAGAATGCCCAGGTTTATAATTATGCTTACAGAGAGGAGAATCTTTCGCTGCCAGTTTTTATCTGTTTTGTAGATGGCACCACCTGTTAAATAATCAACGGTGCTCGAAAGAATAATCAGCAGAAGGTATTTGGGAACCCAGCTTGCATAAAAAATATAGCTCGCCACAAGTAAAACGAGCATTCGGGTTTTGGGTCTGTTGTGAAGCAGCCAGAACAGACTGAATGCTGTCAGAAACAGTATGGCGTACTCGATTGAATTAAAAGCCATAGCGGGTTTTATCTACGTTATCTGTTTCATCCGTATCATCAGGTTCATCAGTATCATCAGCTTTGTCCGTATCATTATGTTCGGCTATATTACCCTGTTGCCTGTTAATCCAATCCCAAATCATATCAGCCCACTCAATTGACTGGGTGCGTGTAAGATGAAAAACTTTTGGTCGCGGCCTTTGAAAGTGAGCCTGTCTTGAGTCAAGAAGTTCACAGGGTTCAATTGATTTTGCAAGAACATCATAAAAGCCGTATTTATCCTCAATAAGTCCGGGGGGAGAAATCCAGTAGCATTTTCTAGGTTTGATTTTATTAACGAGTTTTTTGATCCAGATGGCGTAATTTTCAGGGTGTTTTGCTTTTACTGCATTTGTTCCAAGATTTATCAAGACGATGTCCGGTCTGCTTGTTTTTAACGCTTTGCCCAGTTTTCCTGTAACGATCCATGATCTGCTGTTGTATCCTGACTCGGCCTGGGAAAAATATTTTGCCCCCGCAGCATTGAATTTTTTTTGTAATGTACCCCTAAGTCCCCAGTTCTTAAGCATTGAGTCGCCAATATGGAGTACTCTTTTGCCCTCCCATCCTGTTGAACCAGTGTTTGCTGAGTAGGGGGTTGAAATTAGAATTACAACAAACGAAAAAATAGCAATGGCTATAGATTTTACTCTAATGGTATTTTTTTTATTTCCTGTAAACACGATCGTTAAATAAAGAAAAAATACCCCTTTGGCAAAGTGTTAATATAAAAAAAAATCACATTTTATTTGATTTAAATAATTCCTGGTAGTATTTTATGCTACATGGTTATACATAAAACCACATATTTGATTGATCAGTTGAACCGATATGCCGGTATGATATTTATCACAATACTTGGAGCTGTTATTCTATCATGTCCCGCATCCAGAGATAAAAAATCCCCAAGGCTTTCCGGGTCAACGGATCTGGATATTAGCGGTTTAAACGGCAGTAATCCGTTAAGTGTCAAAGATGATGAATCTGCCGGTGTTGATGCTGAAGGTGCACAGTTGAAAGAGGAACTTCGTATTGGTGATGAGGTTCCCCTTGAAACCGGGAATATGGAGATTTTTTTTAATGCACTCACTGATTTATCAAATGGCAAACGTGACAAGGTAAGAGTTATACATTACGGAGACTCCCATACTGCTGCAGATTTTTTTACAACAGCAGTGAGAAGAAAATTGCAACAGCGTTTTAGTGATGGTGGACGAGGTTTTGTTTTGCTTGGAAATCCCTGGAGATCCTATAATCCCAAAGATCTTGAAACTGTTGTAACCGGAAACTGGACACCTGAGAGGATTCTAATTGCAGCAGATCCTGCAATCCTTGACGGATATTACGGGCTCGCAGGCATAACAACTGAGACCACTGATAAATTTGCAAGAAGTATTGTAAAGACTTCTGGAGAGTTTGGGTTTGGAAAGAATGCGTCTCTCTTTGATCTCTTTTATCTGACACAACCTGACGGAGGAAGCTTTTCTGTTTTGGCTGATGGTAAACAGAAGGGGTTTATAAATACAAAATCCCCTAAAAAAAGGACAGGATTTTTCAGTGTGAAAGTTAAAAACGGTCCTCACGAATTTGAAGTTAGAACTTCCGGTGATGGGGAGGTAAGACTTTTCGGAGCTGCTGTTGAGAGTGATAAAGGTCTGGTTTATGACACCCTGGGGGTTAATGGTGGTTTCTTTAACACTCCTCACAGATGGAATGAAGAGGAGCTTCAAAAACAGATTCAGCGACGAGATCCCCAACTGCTTGTTACAATGTACGGAACAAATGAAACTGGTTCAAGGGTATTGACAAGGCAGAACTATAAATCTGATGTTTTAAAAACCATGAATAAATTTAAAGGTGGCCTGAATGACGCATCGTGTCTTATGTTCGGCCCTCCTGACAGCAATACTGATATGGATAAACAGGAGAGACTGTCATTAATTATTGATGTTCAAAAAGAGGTTGCCGATGAGATGGGTTGTCTTTTTATAGATTTGAGGGAGATGATGGGCGGTGAAGGGTCTCATTTAAGGTGGGAGCAGACAACACCGGCGATGGCACAGCCTGATGGTATTCATTTAACGGTAAAAGGATACATGTTTTTAGGGGAACTTGCAGCAGACAGAATACTTGCTGCTTACGATAACTATATTTCAGGGCGCACAGGTGAAGAACCTGAAGCGGATACTGATAAAAAACAAGGTCAGAAATAAATTTTCTGACAATTTTCCAAGGAGAGAGCAATGGATTTTTCTCACTATTTAAAACTGGATTTCTGGAATAATCTGGCAACAGGCCACCTGACAGAGCTGATTATGATTCTGACTGCCGCAATTCTGGTTATGCTTGACAGATATGTTCGCAAATCAGTAACAAAATTCACCAAATCCTTTAATGTAATTTCAAGATTCGGAGTCTTCCTTCTTGTCTGCTCTGCGGGTTATGCAGTGCTGGCTCTTGGTGTAGCCAGGGCATTAAAACTGGGAATCCTCTTCAATGGAGGCCTCTATGCCGCTCCCATGGTACTGGCTCTTCTTTTTGTAATAGCTATCGAAGCACAGCGTCAGAAACATATATAGAGCCCACGATATAAAATTTTGATTCTTAAGTAGTTCTCCATAATTGACGGATGAAATCAATTTCTTTAGAATGAA
>JAFGVO010000021.1 GCA_016937935.1 Deltaproteobacteria bacterium
AAAATAATTATTTAAATAAACTATTTAGCATGTATTATCGGTCAGACACTATTAAAAGATAAAATTTACAGTAAAAATGTAAATAATTTTTTTCACATGGAGGTTGAGGTATTATGAAAAATAAAATTTACTCTTTTCTTTTGCTTGCTTTGTTTGTTACAGCCTGCGGTGCTCCCGCAAATAAGGTCGAGAGTCCTCTTGCTGAGATTTCAGGAACACTTGAAGATGGAGAGTCTCTTATTGAAGAGGAAAAATACGATGAAGCTCTTAAAATATTCAGTGATCTTGTAAAATCAGACCCTTCTGACCCAAAGGTCAGATTTTATCTTGGATTTTGTCAGGAAAAAACCGGTGACATGTTAAATGCAGAGCAAAATTACAAGAGGTCAATTGAGCTTGACGGTACACTTATTGAGGGGAAAATCAATCTTGGAACTCTTTACCTCAATGAGAATAAGCCATTACAGGCAATTGAACAGTTTAAAGCTGCAGCTCTTCTTGATACTGAAGATGTGGATATTGTTTTAAATCTCGCATATGCATATGAAGCTGCAAAAGATATTGAAAATGCCAAAAAGGAGCTAAAAAAAGCTGCATCCATGGATGAAGAGAATTCTGATCCCTATGTTGCTCTGGGGGTTATTTATCTGACTGACGAAGATTATGACAAAGCTCTTGAATACCTTTTTAAAGCACTGGAAATCAACAGCAGCGATCCTGTTGCAGCTCTTAATATTGCACATATTTATCTTATTAAAAAAGATAAAGCTAAAGCCATTAAGTACCTTTTATCTGTTGGTGATATGGATGCCGATGGTGAAATGTATGCCCAGGCCGCCATAACTCTTGGCAAAATAAAAGAGACTGACAGTGCTGTTGATTTGTATAAAAAAGCAATAAATTCAAATCCTCCATACATTAAAGCAAATATTCTTCTGGGAAATATTCTCGCAAGAGATAAAAATTTTAAAGAAGCTGCCGTTTATTTTGAAGAATATTTGAAAATATCCCCTGATTCTCCAGATGCTGCAAATGCAAAAAAAGCACTTGAAGCATGTAAAGCCCAGTTAAAATAAATACAATAAAGTTTATGTAGAAAAGTTAGTTTAGAAACTGATTTTTTAGAAAAAAGATAAAATTATATTGCGCGGAGGGGGAATCGAACCCCCACGAGGTCACCCTCACCAGGCCCTCAACCTGGCGCGTCTACCAATTCCGCCATCCACGCAATTTCAAAGAGTGCTTTAAGATTTGCATCCAAAAGCTGGCACTATATCTACTGATGTTTTTGCTAATGTCAAGAAATTTTAAATTGATTTTTAAAAAAAGTTAATTTCATAAATTGTGATTTTTATCGCTTTTACTTGCACTTTATTAATCTATTTAGTAACAATCATAAAGTAATCATTCCTGCTTATAAGGAATTGCTTAAAAGGCAAAGAGTAAGGGATGTTGAGATATATTTTTGAACGTATTTTATAAATGCCCCTGTTGGGCTATAAATTATAGATAATAACTGATTTTATTTAACCATTGATATTTGTTTACTTGTTGAAATTTATATAAAAAGCAGTTAGATTTTTATCTCATCATCAAATTATTTTCAGTAGTGAATGTTACACAAACCCTGTTTTGGCAGAATCTTTAAGAAATAATCTTATAGATATTTGCTTAACATAGTGATGAGAGGTCATATTTATGGGAACAGTTATTTTTATTATTGCAGGTATTGCAGTTGCACTTGTTGTTGGGTTGCTCATTGGAAAATCCTTGGGATCAAAGGCTAAATCAAATATCGAAGAAGATGCAAAAAATAGAGCCGATGAACTTTTGGAATCTGCTAAGAAAAAATCAGAAAGTATAATTCAGGATGCCAAAATCAAGTCTGGCGAAGAGAAGGTCAGGATGCTGGCAGAACTTGAAAAAGAGAGTCAGCAGCTAAAAAAAGAGACAAAAGAGCTTGAGAGGCGCATTCGCACTCAAAATGAGAATCAGACAAAAAAGACTGAGCTCATGGCGGCAAAAGAGATCGAAAATTCAAAAAGAGAAGCTGAAATTGAGAGAACAGAGAGATCTCTTGCGGAGAGAAAACGCAATCTTGATAAAAAAATTGTTGAAGTTGGTCAGACAATTGAGAAAAAAGCGGGACTTTCAAGGGAAGATGCAAAAAAAGAGCTTGTTGAAAGTATTACAGATGATGCCAAACGTCAGGCTGCAATTAAAATAAGAGAGATTGAGGAAGAGGCCAAAGAGGAGGCTGAATCCAGAGCTAAAAGAATTATTGGCCTCGCTATTCAAAGATATGCAGGTGAGCATATTCAGGAACGTGCGGTATCAGTTATTCATCTTCCTACAGATGAGTTAAAAGGACGTATTATTGGCCGTGAAGGCAGGAATATCAGAGCTCTTGAGGCTGCAACCGGAATAGATTTGATTGTTGATGATACACCTGAGACAGTTGTTATTTCAGGTTTTGACCCCGTTAGAAGAGAGGTTGCCCGTCTCTCACTTGACAGACTTATACAGGATGGAAGGATTCATCCGTCACGAATTGAAGAGATAGTTTCAAAGGCACGTGAAGATGTTAATAAAGCTGTAAAAGATGCCGGTGAACAGGCGATTCTCGAACTTGGACTTGCAAGAGTTCATCCGGAGATTGTAAAAATGCTTGGCCGTTTAAAATTCAGATACAGTTATGCTCAAAATGTTTTGAGACACTCTGTGGAGTGCGGTTTTATTGCAGGTATGATGGCTGCCGAGCTTGGTCTCAATCAGCGAAAAGCAAGAAGAGCAGGACTTCTTCACGATCTTGGAAAAGCAATGACTCACGAAATTGAAGGGTCACACGCTGTAATTGGTGCTCAGTTTGCTAAAAAATACAAAGAGGAACCTCTTGTTGTTAATGCAATTGCTGCTCACCATGAGGATGAAACTCCCACAAGTATTATTGCTCATCTTGTTGCTGCTGCCGATGCTCTTTCCGGAGCGAGACCCGGAGCCCGCAGGGAGATGCTTGAATCGTATGTTCAGCGTCTTGAAAATCTTGAGCAAATCTGCAAAAGTTTTAAAGGTGTTACAGAGTCATATGCAATTCAGGCTGGCAGAGAGGTGCGGGTAATGGTTGAAAATGAGACCATCACAGATAATGATGCAATTATGCTTTCTAAAGATATTGCAGCCAGAATTGAAAACGAGCTTACATATCCAGGTCAGATTCAGGTTACAGTTATTCGTGAGTCCAGAGCCATAGCTACTGCAAAGTGATATAATGAATAAAACCCGCATACTTATGATAGGTGATATTTTTGCCAAAGCCGGAAGATTTGCCGTTAGGCGGACACTTCCAAAGCTTATTGCAAATGAAAGTATTGATTTTGTTGTTGCAAACGGAGAAAATATTGCCGGAGGTATTGGAATTACACCCGAACTGGCAAAGGATCTCTTTGATTTTGGCGTTGATGTTATTACAAGTGGAAATCACATCTGGCGTCAAAGGGAGATCCGTGCATATATTGAGAAAAACAATCGCCTTTTAAGACCATATAATTATATTAAAAGTCAGCCTGGTAATGGATTTGGAATTTTTGAAACACCCGCAGGTGTAAAAGTTGCTGTAATTAATCTTGCAGGGCAGATCTTTATGGATGTGCATCCTGATAACCCTTTTACTGCTGCTGATGAGGCTGTTAAACTGACAAAAGATGCAGATATAAGAGTTGTTGATTTTCATGCCGAGGCCACAAGTGAAAAAATTGCCATGGGATATTATCTTGATGGAAGGGTAAGTGCTGTTGTGGGAACTCACACCCATGTGCAGACATCTGACGATCAGATTCTTGAAAATGGAACAGCTTACATGACTGATGCGGGAATGACAGGCCCCCATAACTCCGTAATAGGAATGCGTAAGGATATCGTAGTCAGCCGTTTTGCTACAGGAATGCCCGAGAGTTTTAAACCTGCTAAAAATGATCCCAGATTTCAGGGAGTAATAATTGATTTTGAAGGTTCAAAAGCTGTCAGCATAAAGAGAGTGGATATTTCAGTTCCCCTTGGCTAGATCAGATTAAATTCTTTAAGTTGTTTTTTTGCCTGTTCCGCCCAGCCACGGTTTGCTGCCGGGCTGGCTGGTGAAGGGTGAAGTATCCGTTTTATTTGCACATCTCTATTTTTTAATGAACGGATACAGGCTTTTTCTGCAAATCCTCCAATACCCACTACTGTAGTGCTCTCCATAGACTCAACTGTTTTTAACAGTGCCTCATCGCAAATATCAAATAATACCTTCTGCTCTGATATTGGCAGTTTATCAGGAGTAATGTTTCTTCCGCTATCTGTCATAAATATAAGGGGGCAGTAATTAACAACAAAAAATTTGTTAAAAAATTTATCAGGTGTTCCAAATTCACTTTGCACAAAGCCCCAGAGTCTTGTTCCGCTTACTTCACTTCTTTTACAGTTAAAACCCTCAATTTGTCTTTTGGGATGCTCTTTTTCGGGTTTTTTTACATTGCCTGTAATCTGTAAAAAGTCAGAAACCATTTTTATATCACCAAAAGGGACACCTGTTTGAGCCATTCCAAATGGGCCGGGGTTCATACCGACAAGTAAAGTGCTGTTCTTTGAAGCGTATTTTTTTATATATTTTTCAAGAGGTGCAAACGCATATTCAAGAGGATTGTAAACATATGCAACAGGATCATTAAATGTGAGTTTTCCTGTTTCATTTTTTAGTTTTTGAGTAATTTGTATTAGTTCTTTATTCATTATAATGGCAGTCCTTTTTGATGACTCTTCTGATATATCAAAAAATTATTAAAAAAATATAGTATTCTCTCGTAATATTTAAATTATTAACTTTAAATTATTTAAAACCACATAGCTTTAAACAGCCTCCGTCCGGATTTGGCATTGCAAATGTAATATTGATATTGTCTTGTTATTTTAAATAGTTACAATCTGAAATAATGGCCTCCGTCCTGATTTCAGTCCTGATTTTCTTATATGATTAGAATTTTGTAAAAATTATAAATTAAAAATTCCCGTTTGGAGATGACTGAACACCAATATTAAAAAGAAATAAACTGACCCTTGTTTTAGGGTCTTAAACAGGAGTAGAAAAATGCAAAAAAAATCAGTTATTTTATCAGTTATTTTATCCTATCTTATTTTGTCTCTGGCAATTATCGGATGCGGTGATTCTTCATCCAGTAGTTCTTCTGATGATTCTGATACTACAAATGATACCAGTTCGGATACAGATACTGATACAGACACTGATACAGATACAGATACTGACACTGACACTGATGCTGACACTGATACAGACACCGATACAGACAGTGATACTGCACCTGCAGATACTGAGGCAGATGGCAACTGCCAATTTACCTGTACTATTGAAACCGCATGTACAGCTCTTAGCGGAACTGTATACCCAAATATGGATTGTCAGTTTCCAGGAGAAATTTGCTGTGATGCCGGGCTGACTGTAGATTCTGATACAGCAAATGATACAGATAGCGATACGGGACTTGATACTTCCGCAGGTGGCAGATGTGAATTTACATGTCTTGATGATGTTGTATGTACCGCACTTGATGGAACAGAATACCCCAATATGGGTTGCCAGAATCAGTCATATGTTTGTTGTGATGCAGGTCTGCCTGAAGATACAGATACAACAATTGATACTGGCGCGGGCGGGTTCTGTCAGTTTACCTGTACAGATTCAGCAACCTGCGATGCTGATGGCATACTTTATGCCAACATGACATGTGGCGGTAATAGTGTCTGTTGTGACCTTGGAGTTGCTGCTCCAGTCTGCACATATGATTGTGTTGATTTTATGAGCTGTGACGTTAAAGGCGGGGATATTCGCCACGAGGAACTTTTCTGTGAAGGTAAAGGTCAGAGTTGTTGTGAGCAGTTATAAATTTTAACTTTTTTTTGCCCCTCTCTTCTATCTTGTCAATTGCACTTAGTTATTTTTATAGATACAATTAATGTTGTATGATCCATTTTAAAAGAGAATTTTATAGTGCTGTAATTTTTAAGATTTTACCGGTTTTGACAGCTTTTCTCGGTTTTTCATCAATCGCCTTTTGCGGGGACAGAACTTTATCGATTTTATTTAACAGTAAAAGTTTTCCTCAAATTGAACAATTAAAAGAGTCTCTAAATGCACAATTAATAGATTTTGAAATTAGTTGTATTCTTGAAAATATTGATGATTCAAACAATTTTGATGAATCCATTAAAGAAGTCGCTGAAGGTATAGTTGCCAAATCAGGTTCTTTTGCAGTTTTGTGGTTATCAGACAGAGATTTTTTTCTGTATATAAAAGACAACAGTCAGAGCATTTTTTTTACAAGACCTCTTCCTTCATCAGATGAGAGTATTGAACTGAAATACGATGCAGTTGCATCAGCTGTACGAACTTTGCTGATAACTGAAAATGAAAATTATGTGATACTGCCAAAAAGTGAAAAAGTTCCAGAAGTAATATTTTTGCCCGAAAAAAAGGAAAAAAAAATTCCTGAAGATACATCTGACAAGCAGAGTGATTCTAAAATTAATAATGTTGATATTAGTGCCAGATCTAAAGATGGATCTGAAGATAAAACTAATAATGGGAGATTGTTGAAAACGGCTATTTTAATCTCTTACTCCCCATACATTATGTCTAAACAAAATCTCTGGGTAAATGGTGTTTCAGGAGGTCTTATTTTAAAAATAGGTTCATATTTGAATTTTTATTTAGAGGGAGGGTTTGCTTCAACCGCAGAGAAAAAATTTAGAATGTTCAGGATACCTGTTATTATTAAGGCCGGACCTTCATTTGATTTTAAGGGAATTAATATTGGGGTTAATCTTCTAATGACAACAGAGATTAATAAAATTACCATGGAAAAAGCAGAACTTAAAAATGATGCCGGTATGGTATATCTGGCTATGGGGATGGAGTTGAAATTTGGTGTAAAAGTTAATAATCATGGTGAACTATTTGTTGCTCCAGGAATTAATATTTATAATGCGGCGAATGAATATTTAAGCCAGAAAGGTGAGAAGATTTTTGTTTTAAATCCTGTACAATGGGTATTTAACGGAGGGATGATTTTTTGGTTTTAATATCTATTTTTCCCTTTTTGCAAATTTTAAGCACTTAAACAGACAGGGCATTCTTTTGATAGTTTATAATAATAAAGAGATTGTATGAACAAGGTTAAGGAAAAATATTTGTCAAAAAGCGGGAACAATCCCTTAAGGGATGTGTCTCTTATTGAGAGAGCAAAGCAGGGTCATTTAGAATCCAGAGAGATTCTTGCAAATGCCTGCATGCCGAGAGTCAGAAAACTTGTTCATTTATCTTACAGCTCTTCTAATGATTATGATGATGTTGTTCAAATTGCAATGGTTACCATATTTAGAGATCTTCCCGGGCTAAGGAGCTGCAGTCACTTTTTAGGGTGGATTGATAAAGTTGTTTACAATGTTGTTCGTCAGGAAGGGCGAAAACGCGTGCGTCTGACAAACCTTTTTTCCCTAGTGGAGAAGACGCCTGATACAAGGAATAATCATATTACTCCTGAGGATAATTATTTGGGTGATGTGCTGATAAATGTTTTAAACGGTCATCTTTCAGCTATAAAATCAAAAAAGCGGACCGCCGCAATTATGTCTACCTTTTTTGGATATGTTGATACTGAAGTTGCCGACTTGATGGGGTGCAGTACAGAAACCGCCAAAAAACGAATTCAGGCGGGCCGCCGTGAGCTTTTTAAAAAGATAGAAAAAGATGATAAATGCACTCATCTTTTTATGGCCAAGGAGTTCCAGCAATGAGTAAAGTCAGCTGTAAATGGGTAATTGATACTTTGTCACTGGCGCCTAAAACGGTCATATTAAAACATGAACGTGATGTTATTAAAGAGCATCTTGAATATTGCAAAGAGTGCCGTGCCAAAAAAGAGACAATTGATTTGGTTGACAATGTGTCATTGTTTATTGAACCTTCACCACTTTCTAAATTTAAGGAGAGACAGATTATTTCAGCTGCTCTTGAAGGGGTTCTTCCTAAAAATTCATATGCATATAATGATAAAGGTGATGATCGGTATAACGGTCTTCTGTTTGTTAAAAGTGCGGCAGCACTGTTTATAGTTGCCGGTCTTGTTGCTGTTTTTCTATTTATTAATAAGTCTGATAAAAATAATAAAAACGAAAGTGCCAAGATTACAGCAAAAGTTACGGATGATACATCAAGCCTTTCTTCCAATAAAAATTTAGCTAAAAAAGAGAGTCGAACATCAAGTGACAGCCTGCTGAGTGAGAAAATAGTTTTTAATGATGATACAACAATAAGAACTGCCAATAATGATTTAATAACAGGTCTTCCTGGAAGCGTGATTCAGTTAAAAGGTGTAGACCTGGATAAAACTGATATTAAACTGTTAAAAGGAACAATAACTGTAGAAGCCGCTCATAAAACATTAAACCATCATCTTTTTGTAGATACAGAAAAACTTCTGGTTGAAGTTAAAGGGACAATATTTAAAGTTGCTGCAAATGAAGAGCTTCCTCATTTTGTTCAGGTGGACAGAGGGGTTGTTTTAGTTACAAATAAAGAGACTCGAAAAAGTTATCTGGTTGAAAAAAACAGGGAGTATCGCAGTGATTTATCTGAAGTTACTTTATACAATGCAGATGAACTCATTGCTGATGGAAGTAAAAACAGTCATGAAATAAAAAATAGTGAGACAGGAAAATCCGGAGCTGAAGAAAATTCTGATGTTACAATGGCAAATCCAACACTCCTGGCAGGGAGAGCAATAAGTGAAAAAAATCTTGATGAGGCAGCTATTCAGATAAATATTGCAGCTAAAAATAATGATAGTGAAAATGTTCCTCTTCTTTTAAGCAGATTGGCCCGTGCATACAGGCAGCAGCAAAAGTATTCAGATGCAAAAAAGACATATCTGAGACTAATAACAGAGTACAAGGATACAGTTGCAGGACAGAATGCTCTTGTTGCCCTTGCTCAGTTTGAGCTATCCATATTAAATGAGTCCAATTCTGCAAAGCAGAGGTTTTCTGAATATCTTAAATTATACCCGGAGGGATATCTGGCTGAAGAGGCTTTTTTGGGAAATATTCAATCAGGTGCTGAACTTGGGCGATATAGTGAAGTTATAAAAAGTGCTGACAGATTTATTGGAAAATATCCAAATAGTCCATTTATGCCCCAGGTGTTGATTTATAGAGTTGAATCAATAATAAAAACTGATAGCTGTGATGGTGCGCGAAATGATCTTTTGAAAATTATCACCAGTTGGCCCAGGTCAGTGTCTGCAAAGAAAGCTCAGCATTATCTGGAGGAGTGTTCCAGGTGATTTTTTCAAGATTTACATCTCTGATAAAAAAAAATATTTTAACTGAACGATGTTTTTTTATACTTTTTCTGTTTATTACTTCATGTCAGTGGGATGGAACAATTTATCTTACAGAAGCAGATTCTGAGACATCGGATTCTTCAGGCAATACGGAACATTATAACAATCAGCAGGATTCTGACACTCATACAGATAGTGATACAAATACAGATAGTGATACAAATACAGATACTGCTTTTAAGGAGAAGGACAGTTCTTTTTTAGATACTGATTTTTATCAGCAGGATATGATTATTATTAAAGTAAACTTTCCACTGCAAAAGGTGCCTATGCCAATTGAGCTATGTGTATTCCCTTCAGAAGAAAATATAATGGATCCGTTTTTGAATATGAAAGATTTTGAGCATAGAGTATGTTACCAATATCCACAATTTGATCAGGGACAACCATTTATAGCTAATTTCCCTGAATCTGCCAGTGGGGGAATAAGCGGTAATTTTTATATAAAGGCAGTTCTTTATGTTGAAGGAGGCGGCAGCTCTTCAACAGAAATTGTTTCCGGGGTTGATTTTCAGGGCGTGTCAAAGTTTCCCCTTGAAGTTGCGCCCGGATCCGGTCTCATTCAGGGCGGGGATATTATTCTTGAACCGGTTCATTAGTAAAAAATAAGCTCTAAAAAGTATTAACTCGACAAGGTTTACTTTACAAAAATCTAAAGAGGGTTAATATGTTGTCCCTTTTTCAAAGGGACATTTCTGAAAGGACTTAATGTGACAGCCAATTTACAAAATATGAGTTTAACCTTTGATGACGTTTTACTTCGTCCAAGTTATAGCAACGTTATGCCCGGACAGGTTGATGTTAAAACTCGCCTCACAAGAAAGATATCTGTTAATGTGCCCCTTTTAAGCGCTGCCATGGATACTGTTACTGAGGCTGAGACTGCAATTGCCATGGCCAGATTTGGTGGAGTTGGTATTATTCATAAGAATTTTACTCCCGAAGCTCAGGCTGCTGAGGTAAAAAAAGTTAAAAAAGCTGAAACCGGTATGATTGTGGATCCTCTTACTGTTAATCCTGATCAGCCATTATCTGATGCTCTTGCACTTATGAAGCAGTATAATATATCCGGACTTCCAGTTGTAAATCCAGGTGGTAAAAAAGTACTTGGAATTATTACTAACAGGGATGTACGTTTTGAGACAAATCTCAGCCTCAGTGTTTCCGAGCTTATGACAACAGAGCTGATCACAGCTAAAGAGCACCTGAAACCTGCAGAGTGCAAAAAACTGCTCCATAAACACCGCATAGAAAAACTTCTGGTTGTTGATAAAGACAATAATCTTGTGGGGCTTGTAACCATTAGAGATTTGCAGAAGACTGAGCAGAATCCAAATGCTGTAAAAGATTATAGAGGGAGACTTCTTGTTGGAGCTGCAGTTGGTGTTGTTGAAGAAGACCGTAAAAAGAGAGTTCGTCTGCTGGTTGAAAATGGTGTTGATGTTATTGTTATTGATACTGCCCATGGTCATACAGAAGCTGTTATAAATGCAGTGAAAAGAACCCGTGAAGAGTATCCTGAAATTCAGATAATAGCAGGAAATGTTGCAACAGCAGAAGGAACAAGAGCTTTAATCGATGCAGGCGTAGATGCAGTAAAAGTGGGAATCGGTCCCGGATCTATTTGCACAACAAGAATTGTTGCAGGTGTTGGTGTTCCCCAGCTTACAGCTATAATGGATTGTGTTGATGAGGCCAATAAGAGTGATATTCCCATAATTGCAGATGGAGGAATCAAGTTTTCAGGAGATTTGGTAAAAGCTATTGCCGCCGGAGCAAGTACTGTAATGCTTGGAAGTATGCTTGCAGGAACAGATGAATCACCAGGGGACATGATTTTCTATCAGGGAAGAAGTTATAAAACATACAGAGGTATGGGTTCGGTTGGCGCCATGAGAAAAGGAAGTCAGGACAGATATTTTCAATCTGAAAGTGACAGTGACAAACTTGTTCCTGAAGGAATTGAAGGTCGCGTTCCATATAAAGGATCCCTGGGGGGAATACTTTACCAGCTTGTTGGGGGATTGAGATCAGGGATGGGATATACCGGTTCTAAAGATATTAGTGTCATGAGGAAAAAAAGAGAAAATTTTGTTCGTCTTTCACCTCAGGGTTTGAGGGAGAGTCATGTTCATGATGTTATTATTACAGAAGAGGCTCCAAATTACAGACTTGGACCAAATTGAGTATTCTTTGTAATAAAAGAAATGAGAGAAAATTGAATCTTTATGTAAATAAAATAACTCTGATTTTTTATCTTATACTGCTGTTCTCATCATTATTATCCTGTACATCAGACAAGAGTGTTAATTCTATTCCAAGGGGAACGGTACGTTTTGATTGTGAGCCCATTGATGCCTCTTTAGAAATTGATGAAACAAGAATGGGACCTGTTGGAATGTTTAAAGACTCCGGTGTACTTTTAAAGACAGGTGATCATAGAATTATAGTTGAAAAAGAGGGCTTTTTTAAAGAGTACAGATTGATTAATGTTGGAGTAAATTCTGTACAGGTAGTTAAAATTTCCCTTAAATCCGTACCTTTTTAAAAAACAATTTAACGAACAGTTATTATATTCGTAAAAGATCTTTCAAGGAGAAAATCTTGTCAAACTTGCTTGCTCCCGCCGGGAATATGGAAAAACTTAAAGTTGCAGTGGCCTATGGTGCTGACGAAGTCTATTTTGGATTGAAAAATTTTTCATTAAGAAATTTTGCAGGTAATTTTACAATTGATGAAGCT
Source organism: Deltaproteobacteria bacterium (assembly GCA_016937935.1). Classification (GTDB taxonomy): domain Bacteria; phylum Myxococcota_A; class Polyangia; order JAAYKL01; family JAAYKL01; genus JAFGVO01. The sequence continues at coordinate 12,195 of JAFGVO010000021.1, forward strand.
GCAAAAGCTATAACCTATCTTCATGAAAGAGGTAAAAAAGGGTACGCTACAATTAATATTTATCCATTTGAAAATGAGTATACTGATATTGTTAAAAATGCAAAAGAGCTGGAAGATGCAGGTGTTGATGCTTTGATTGTTGCAGATTTGGGGGTTCTGTCACAGATTAAAAAAGCCGGGATTAAATCTCCCATACATATCAGTACACAGGCCAATACACTAAGTCCACAGACCGTTATGGCTTATAAAGAACTTGGTGCTTCAAGGGTTAATCTTGCAAGGGAACTATCTGTTGATCAGATAAGCTCTCTTCAAAAGGGTATAAAAGATATTGAGACAGAAGTATTTGTTCATGGTGCAGTCTGTTTTTCTTATTCCGGAAGGTGTTCTATAAGTGATTATATGACCGGACGGAGGGCAAACAGGGGAGAGTGCACTCATCCATGCAGGTGGCAGTACTCAATAGTTGAAAAGGAGCGTCCTGATGAAACACTTACTGTTGCTGAAGATGAGCGGGGGCTTTATCTTTTTAACAGTAAAGATCTTGCTCTGTATGAATTTATTACCCCTTTAAAAGAGGCTGGAGTGACCTCCTTTAAAATTGAGGGGCGCATGAAGAGCATTCATTATCTTGCAAGTGTGGTATCCCTTTATCGAAAAATTATTGATGGAGAACCCTTGAATATTGAAGAGACCCAAAATGCCCTGTCAAAGGTTAAAAATAGAGGCTACTCCTCAGGATTTATGAAGGGAAATATAACTGTTGATGATTACCGTTTTGAAAACAATGATTCAAAAGGGAATTCAAAGTTTTTGGGAATCGTTTCAAATATTAATGGCAATCTTGCAATAAATGTCAGAAATAAGATGCGTGGAGGCCAGAATGTTGAGGTTCTTTTTCCTGATGGAACCTCTTTTAACAGTACTCTTCCTGAATTTTTAACAGATATGGATGGAAAAGAAGAGCAGGTTTTAAATCACGGTAAAAATATGGTGCTTAAGGAGACGTGGCCCGAATTTTCAATTATACGAACACTGGATGAAACTACAGGATGAGTGTAATAAATTTTAAATTTTCAGTCCCAATCCACGTAGATATTATATTTTTCAGCAAATTCTTCCAGATCTTTTCCAACAATTTTAATAGCAAGACCAGCAGCTGTATTATATGCTTTTAGACCCTGTTTTCTTACCCATCTTCTAATGGTTTCATTTGAAACATGACACATGGCGGCCACATCATTTACAGAATATACTTTTTTTCTGGTCTCATCACTCATTTTAAACTCCTGTTGTTTTTTTAAAAAATCATTTCAATCTCTAAAGTGCAAGATTGGTTATAATTTCTATCAGGAGAACATTATGCAACATATTTTGCAAAAATCAAAGGCGTTTTTATGCTTTTATT
>JAFGVO010000171.1 GCA_016937935.1 Deltaproteobacteria bacterium
ATTGTCATTTGTTTGGCACGAAGAGTGCAATAACTCTTACATAAGCGCAATTAGCGCAAATTAATATTTTGATGAAGCTGTAAAAAGCAATTCCACGGAAGGGTAGTGGACTCGTGCGCCTTAAAAAGGAAAAAATGCATAACAAAACAAACAGATATATGAAAATTGCTACTGCAGCACTGATTATCTTCTGTTCAACTTCAGTTTATGCATACCAGGTTAAAAACACTTCTAATGGCAGTGAAGTAAGATGGAATACAAATAATGTAAAAATTGTGCTCGATCATAGCCTATCCTCAATTGGACCATTTGAAGATGTTCAAAATGTAATAATTTCGGCATTTTATGAGTGGGTTGATGTTGCAGATCTACCTGTTGAATTTGAATTTTCCACAGGTGACTGTGCATCTATTGGTTACCAGCCGGTTGGTGAAAATGAAAATTGCGTTACCGCTGATTCTGATATTTTTGAAGAGTCACATGCCGCAGCCAGAAGCTTTGTAAGTTATGATGATTCAACGGGAAATATTAAAGATGCTGATATAGTAATAAAAAGCGGTCATTCAAACTGGAGTGTTGGAGAACAGGAAGGTCGTCTTGACCTTAAAAGTGCCGTTCTTCATGAAGTCGGTCATGTTTTAGGACTTGCACATACAGATGTGGAAGAGGCTGTAATGATTCCGGAAATAAGCTCTGAAATCAAAATTAACAATCTATACAATGATGATATCTCAGGAGCCCAGGCCCTTTATGAAGACATGGAACCATTTAAAAATGTCAGCTGCAGCTCAACAAATATCGGAACATCAAATCAAATTCCATTTTTCATTCTTGGAATAGTGCTTCTTACTCTTTTTCGCAAAACCCAAAAACGTTCAATTTAAGACTTTTCAATTCTAGTATTTATATAAATTTTAGTTGGTACTCATCTTGCATAACTATATTAACAGAACAGGAATTTTACATTTTTCCATGGATGGAGGGAAATATGTCCTCAGTTGTAGTTATAACAAAAGACACGAAAGTAATAACGGAAACAAGACGGGCAATGGAGCTTGCAGGTCTGAATCCTATTGTTACTAACAACGCATTTATAGCAATAGAAATTATGGAGACCAATAAAACAGATCTTCTTATTTGTGACCAGTCAATTGACAATGGCAAAGGAATATCCATATGTCTAAAAATACGCGAGTCCCTTGGACATAAAACTCCTCCAATTTTACTTTTAGATGAAGAGAGTGATCAGGCGGCTCTTACATCTGCAATGTGTGCAGGAGCTCAGGGTGTTTTAAGTAAAATAGACTCAACTGAAGAGATAATCAGCAGAATTAAAGATTATGTAAAAGATCCAATTGATTACTCTTTTTCAAGCTCTCAGAATATTTTTTCAAAAAAAAGTGTAAGAGAGACAGATCCTGTAACAGGTCTTACTATGAGAAAATATTTTGAAAGACGTCTTAATGCGGAATGGGCCTATGCACGCTATAATGGAACCCCCATCTCTCTCATGATGATAACTCCAGATAAAATTATGGAATTAAAAAATGATTTTGGCAGTGAAGAGGTTGAAAAAATGCTTGCTAAAGCTGCTAAAGTAATTGAAGGGACTCTAAGTTCAAGAGATTGTGCATCCCGTTATGATGATGATACTTTTGCTGTAGTACTTGCTGAAACAGATGATAATGCCGCTCTTAAACGAGCTAGTGATATATCAGCCATCCTTCAAAGCATGCCTTTTGGAAGCGTCGACAACACAATGGACGCAACGTTCAGCGTAAGTGTAACTGGAATAATAAATGTACGATCCAGCTCACCTAGAAAAATCATGGCTATTGGAGTCAAAAGAGTCCAGTCAGCTATGAAAGCAGGTGGAAATCAAATAATTTCAGGTGAAAAGAAGCACGTTGCTTAATTTGTGCTATCCTTAATTTTAGAACGTGATTTTATATAAAATCAAACGTACTGGATAGTAAATGAGTTACACGTTTTCAAGAGGTGATTTATGACAGAGTCAATTTACTTTGTAGGAGATCCAGGCCCGGGCCGGGTCAGCATGCTAAATATTATCAGACAGTTTGGAATAGAACCCAAACGAGTTCAAATCAATGAACCACTGCCAATCATTAATGAAGGAGATGAACCTTTAGCCATTTTTATTGGTCCTGACATTGAAAATAGAGCAGGCTTTATTACATCTTTAAAGGAGCGGAGAGATCTCGCATCAATTCCTGTGCTTGCAAGAGTTGAGCATGACAGTGATGAAGAAGTTGAATCTGCAATTTTAGATGGTGTTGACGATGTTCTTGTTGATGGTTCAGAAATGCACTTCGGAGCTTTCATGGTTCATCTTGGCAAAACAGAAGACTGGAATATTTTAAGAGCCCCACAAGGACTGGCTGTACTAGCAGAAAACGACAGAACCGTAAGGATACGACTTGCCAATGTATTAAGAAAAAACGGATATGATGTTCAATTTGCAAGCACTCCCATTGAACTTGCAACGTCAATTCCTGTCAACCGACCCAGAATTTCAATTGTATCACTTGATTTAGCCAAAGAAGCAATTGAGATATTATTGGAAAGTCAGGTGGACTCACTTGACGAACTGATACCGTGGGTGGTGTATGCAAAAAGCAATAACTCCGGTGCCACTGATTTGGAGCTTGAAAACTTTACTCCTGATGCATTTGGATATGCTCTGTCGGTTATTCAGAAAGTCGGTATTTTAAAAGATATGAACAGTGCAGAACAGCTCACGTTTGTAATCAACGAAGTTGTTGCCCCGGAAAAACCTGAAGTCAGACTAACACCAAGGCTTCTTTATGGCACAACAGTCAAGTTTGGAGCAATTGATACAGATTTGACTTTGCGTGGCTACATGTACAATATAAACAGTAAAGGTCTGTTTGTAAGAACTCTTGTTCCCCTGCCTAAAGGCTCAAGAGTCAATCTGGAATTTAAAATCCCGCTAGGGAACGATATTGTTAAAGTTGAAGGACAGGTTGTCTGGGTTAAAGAATTTTCAAATAATAATGGCCCTGCCGCACCTCCAGGAATGGGAATACAGATGATTGAGTGGAAAGACAATCATCAACAAATTTATGAAGCTGCATATAATGCCCTTCGTGTTGAGCAGGAATCTGACCGAGTTACAAAACAGGCTCCTGATATTTTATCATCGTTCCCAAAATCTTCATCTCCATCATTTTCAAATGATAAGATATTATCAAATGTTAATGATTCAAAAAATGATACTGATGAAAATCAGACTCAAATATAAACAGAGTCAACCTCAATATTTTTTTTGATTAACTGGAAATCATTTAAAGCTATTTTGACGTTTTAGCTGGTTAATACTAATGGTCGGGAGTTTTGAAATATCTATTAGGCTCTGTTATAAAAAACTACAATTGAAAGACAGTGAAATTCACTATCGGAACTCTGTCTAATCTCTGTATTAACAATTTTAATTTCAGGATTTTCATCAATCCACAGCGTAATTTCATCCCCAAGTTCTGAACGCTCTCTAGCTTTTGTTGCTGAAAAAACTTTTACTGCGTTATAATCATCCATATCCCTTCGTCCTTTCCTGTGTAAAAACTTATTTTTTTTATAATATGCTTAAAAGTTATTCCCTTTTATTTCTATTATTTATAAATTGCAATTAAAAACAACTGTTTTCCAATATGAACATTTTTATAATTTATATGTTAAATTTTAATCATATTGACTGTTAATTGAAATAATTTTTAAAAATTATTCGTTAAAAAAAATAACACTTTGGATATATCAAAATTATATGTTATTGGCGTAGATATTGAACATCAACAATTTTAAAACGATAAAAAAATGAATAATGACAGATCCGGTAAAGTAAAAAAATACATTTATAGACTTTTCATTGCAGGAGTTATTATTGCTCTTTCAGGCATAATAACACTTGCTTCCATTTTTTATTATCTCTCATATGATCTTCCTCCTGTGGGGCCGTTAAGAGATGGATATGATCCACCTCAAAGCACACGTATTTTAGCTGCAGACAAAACTCTAATCGGAGAAATATATGATGAGCGAAGAAGAGTTGTACCAATTAGCGAAATCCCCGATATTTTAAAAAATGCTGTTATTTCTGCAGAAGATGCAGAATTTAAAACCCATGGAGGCATTGATTACATGGGAATTATTAGAGCAGCACTCAAAAATATTATACACGGTCATATGGCTCAAGGTGCATCAACAATAACTCAGCAGGTAGCGAGAACATTTTTTTTAACACGAGAAAAAAGCCTTAAACGAAAAATTAAAGAGATGCTCCTTACAAAGAAAATTGAGGATGAACTCTCTAAAGATGATATTTTATTTTTGTACCTCAATCAGATAAATTTTGGACATGCAAGATATGGAGTTGAAGAGGCATCTTTTTACTATTTTGATAAAAGAGTAAAAGATTTAACACTTCCCGAAGCTGCACTGATTGCAGGAATTCCTAAAGGGCCTTCAATTTTTGAGCCCATAGGACATGTGGAAAAAGCAAAATCAAGACGATCGTATGTTTTATCAATGCTTGAAAAAAATGGATACATTTCCCATGCATCTGCAGAACTGGCAAAGGAGGCGCCTCTTGGTTTAAAAGAGAACCACTTTAACAGGGTTCAGTATGTTCCTGAAGTGATGCAGATGATCGTGTCTGAATTAAAATATGTAGTTGATGAAAAAACACTGAAGCATGGAGGATATACAATTATCACAAGCCTTGACATGAAACTCCAGGAGGAAGTCCGCGAGTCTGTCTCAAAAGGTCTGACAGCTATTGATAAAAGACATCAGAGGGTTGCACCATTTAAAAAAAGAGACTGGCCCAAAAAGGAAGATCGCGGAGAGGGTAATATATATAGGGGAAATGTCTATATTGCCAGAGTCACGGGAAGTGATGACAAAACAGGTATTGTTAAACTGAAACTTGGTGACAGAGATTCAATAATCTATTTAAAAAATGAAAAGCGCTATAATCCGGAAAATCTGAAAGGGTCACAATTTGCTGAAATTGATTCAAAACTTCGGGTAAAACTTATTTCAGACCCGAAAGCCACACCACTTAAACTCTCACTGGCAGTTGGCCCTCAGGCTGCAGCTGTTGTTATAGATGTTAAAACCGGTTACATAAAAGCAATTGCAGGTGGAGACAGAGTTGTCCCTGGAGGCTTTAACCGTGCAGTTTTATCATCACGTCAGCCTGGCTCTGCATTCAAACCATTTGTCTATCTTCAGGCTTTAAGAAGCAGAAAATTTACTGCAGCGACCCTTCTTGATGACTCTCCTGAAGTTGAAGGTGACTGGAAACCTTCTGACTCACACAAAGATGATTTAAAGGGTCAGGTAACAATGAGAGATGCACTTGCAAAATCATTAAATCTTCCAGCTGTAAAACTTATAAGAGCTGTGGGACCTGAAAATGTTGTAGAGCTTGCAAGGGAACTTGGCATTAATTCAAAACTTGAAGCCCTGCCATCTCTTGCGCTAGGTGTCTGTGGAGTAACACCTCTGGAATTAACGGCAGCTTATGCAACTCTTGCTGCCGAAGGCATAAAAAGAGGTCCGTTCATAGTTAAAAAGATCTACAAAAACAACAATAATATAATTCCCCTTGTTGGTAAAATTGGCAAACCCGTTATCCCAAGGGATGAGGCTTATGTAATTACATCAATGCTCCAAAGTGTTATTACTGATGGAACTGCATATAAGGCAAAAAGTCTAAAACTTCAACTTGCCGGTAAAACAGGTACTACAGACGATGCGGTAGATGCATGGTTTGCAGGATATTCACCGCTATACGCCACAACAGTATGGGTAGGTTACGATGAACCTCGCTCAATAGGCAAAAAAGAGTATGGAGCAAAAGCTGCACTTCCAATTTGGATAGATATTATGAAATATGCCCATAAAGACACAAAAGTAAATGATTTTAAAATGCCCCCAGGTGTTATTTCAGTTTCCATTGATCCGGCAACTGGCCTTCTGCCTTATGATGGAATGGACAAACCAGGAGAAGAAATATTTATTGAAGGCACTCAGCCCGAAGAAAAAGCTCTACCTCCCGATGTAGTTTCAATTGATAATTTTATGGTGGAACAGGTTATTGAAGATTCCCCTAAAGAGACGGAAAAAAATAGAGATACAGATTCTCAAGGTCCCCAAACGGCAGAAAGTATTGAAAATAATATTTAAATTATTAAAATTTGATTAAAAATCGAATTTTTTTATGATTTAAAGTGAGTAACATGTTATCAGTTATTTTATCTACCCCTATTTAGGGTATATTAAGAGTATTATGGAAAAAAAACTTACAAAATATTTTTGGATAATTATTCTTGTCACATTGGCAATTATCGCTTTTTTTATGGCAGAAGGAACTAATGAACTAGTTGCCGGAACAGTAATAAAAATAATGCCTCCTCCTGCTCCTTCAGTAAATGTAAAAGTGAAAACCGAGACAACTTCAATTACAAATAGCAGCATCTCCCAAAGTGCAAATTTAATATTAACAAGAAATATTTTTAACTCTACAGCAGAAGAAGACGATGGCCTGGATGAAGGGCTCCCTGAAGATCTTCCTATTGCTGATGGTGAGTTACCTGTAGTCCAGTGTGATATCCCCGGTATTAAACTTCTCGCACTTATATCAGCCTCAGGTGATCCAGAATGGTCATTTGCCAATATTGAAATGGACGGCCAGAAAGATCTTTATAGAATTAACGATCCTATAAAGGATAGAGTTGTCTCTGACGTTGGTTGGCGTTACTTAATGCTCAAAGGCTCAAGGGATGAATGTTACATTGATATGTACGATCAAAATCCAATAAAACCGCGCACAGCAGCAAAACCTGCACCTGCAGATGCAGGCAAAGGAATTGCTGTTAATGGAGAATATGAAAGAACAGTAGACAGGGCAATAGTTGATCAGGCTCTCGCCAATCCTGCAAAATTTGCACAGGCTGTGAGGGTAAGGCCATATAAAAAAGATGGCAAAGTAGTAGGCTTCAGAATGCGAAGAGTCCAAAAGGGGAGCCCAATTGAGCAGCTTGGCGCACAGCGAGGAGATATTCTACATTCTGTTAATGGAATCGAACTAAAAAGTGTAGATGATGCATTAACAGCATATCAAAAATTGAGAAGTGATGATCAACTTGTTTTTTCAATTACCCGAGGGGGTAAACCGGTTGATCTTAAAATCAATATTCAATAGTAATATCTTGCCAAAATCAGATAAAAATAATCAGTTTGGAACCATTGATAACAGTAATCAAGGGGAGCTCTCATCAAAAACAAAAAATGAGCAGCCTCTTCAGGCAGAACTTGCATCACTGACTCAACGCCTTGTGGGAGCAATGATTGATAATTTTATTTTCTCAACGCTGCTTATTCCATTTATGATAAAAATGGATCTTTTCAGATCAATACAGACCATTCATACTCAAGTTATAATTTTCCTATTCTGGTTTCTATATATAGTACTCATTAATGGATACTTTTTATATACTAGAGGACAAACTATTGGAAAAATTGCCGCAGGTACTCAGATTGCCGATCTTAATGGAAAAATCTTAACCCTCGAAGGTGTAATATTTTTAAGATACTTACCATTACAGCTAATTAGTCAAATTCCAATAATTGGACAAGGGATTGCAATTTTTGACATTGTAATGATTTTTAATCCTGACAGACGCTGTCTGCACGATCATATCGCAAAAACTGTTGTTGTAACCTATTTAAAAGAGCGTAACAGAGACAATGAGCAAACAACTGGATAACTTTAAAAATTTGACACAACCAATTTTAAAAAAGAGTTCTCTGACCGCTTCCATTTTCAGGTGTATTATCTGGCTTTTTATTTTCAGGAGTGTCTGTTGATTCTGATTTATCAACGCTAACCTCACTATTTATTGCAGTATTTTCGTTTTCATCTTCAACGGAAACATCATTTTCATCTTTTAACTTTTGAATACGTGAAATTGCCTTGGGACTTACTCTGCGTCCCTTTGAAGCAGGCCCGGTAAACTCAAGCTCTGAAAGATCAAAGTCCACATCCTTAACCCGCTGTCTCTTTGCAGGAACAAAGAATCCTTTTATTTTACTAGTTGAATCACCTGGAATAAGTAGATCAATTTTTCCAGCCTTATCTTTTATCAGTTCATATTCTCTATCTTTTATAAACTTGTGGATATGAACTTTTTTAGCGTATGCAATTTTATCATTATCCCTGTAAACAACTGTAAACTTAATACCATTTTGCTGATCAAAAGGTTCCCAGTAAATTACTTTACCTGGAATCAGAACTTTCTGCTCAGGTGCAATAATCCTATAACTGCCGTCTTTACTAATAAACAGCACCCTGTCATACTCGCTCATTGTAATAATGTAATCAGAATCTTTAATTTCGCTTCCAAAAAAACCTGAATTAGCATCATATCCCACGCGAATATTCTGACGAGCAACATCTTTTTTCTCAATATTTTCAAAAAGTTCTATGCGACTTTTACGAGGGTAATCATCTTTGTATTTTTTTATTAAATCTTTTAGAAATCCAATTGTAGTCTGAGTCAGAGTAGAAAGCTTATCTGTAACAATAGTTACATTATCTTCAACTTCTTTAATCTGACGCCTGTTTTTATTTTGATCGTATTTTGAGATTCGTCTGATTCTTATCTCAAGCAATCTCTCTATATCATCATCAGTCATTGGACGTACAAACCTTTTTGCAAATGGCTGCATTCCGTCATATACTTCTCTTGTTACCTGAGTCTCAGTGGTTGCATCTTCAATTTTTTTATACACACGTTTTTCAATAAAAATCTGTTCAAGGGTAAGCCAGTGCTGCTTATCATGAAGTTTTCTTAACTCCAGCTCCAGTTCTTTGCCAATCTGTTCTCTTAAACGATCCGTTAAATGCCTCAACGTCTCATTAACTGTTATATTTATTGGATGTCCGTCTTTAATAGTTGTAATATTTGAACTTAGAGAAACCTCACACTGGGTATATGCATAAAGCTGAGGAACCACCTCCTCTGCATGAACCCCTCTTGGAAGAATAATTTCAATCTCAACATTCTCGGCAGTATAGTCACTTATACCAGCAATTTTAATTTTCTTTTTTTGGGCCGCACTCTCAATTGACGCAATGAGACTTTCTGTAGTAGTTGAATAGGGGATCTCTTTAATTAGTATCTGCTTATCTCCATCTGATTCAATCTTCGCCCTTACACGAACCCGTCCCCTGCCCTCATCATATTCAGAAATATCTACAGAACCTCCGGTAATAAAATCCGGATATATTTCAATTGGCTCATACTTTAATATTTTAACCTGCGCTTCTAAAAGCTCTATAAAGTTGTGAGGCAAAATTTTTGTAGCCATTCCAACAGCGATACCTTCAACACCAAGCATCAAAAGAACAGGAAGTTTTACCGGAAGCATCACAGGCTCTTTGTTACGCCCATCATAACTCTCCTGATATTCAGTAAGCTCCTTGTTAAAAAGAGTCTCTTTGGCAAGAGGTGTAAGTCTGCACTCAATATATCTTGCAGCTGCAGAACGATGACCTGTAACAATATTTCCAAAGTTACCCTGTTTTTCAATAAAATATTCTTTATTGGCTAGTACAACAAGGGCATCACCTATTGATAGATCACCATGGGGATGAAGTTTCATTGTCTCACCAATAACATTGGCAACTTTATGAAACTTACCGTCATCCATCTTATGCAGTGTATGTAAAATACGCCGCTGTACAGGCTTGCAGCCGTCATTTAATTCCGGAATAGCTCTATCTACAATAACATAGCTTGCATACTCCAGAAAATTTCTCTCCATAATTGGTTCAAGTGATGACATTAAAAATCTCTCTTCTTAATTTAAAAATATCAGGCAATATCAACAATAAGATTTGCTTCAATAAACTCCCTGCGCTCAGGTGTATTTTTACCCATAAAAAATTCAAGTGTTTTTGAAATCTTGCTCAATGATTCAACAGTTATTGGTACCAGTTTAATTTTGTCACCAATAAAAAGATTAAATTCTTTTGGACTTATTTCACCCAGTCCTTTAAATCTGGTCACTTCTGGAGATGTCAGTCTTTTCATAGTCTGATCCCGTTCATTTTCAGAATAACAATACTTGGTCTCTTTTTTATTTCGAACCCTAAAAAGAGGTGTCTCAAGAATATACAAATGGCCTTTGACAACCAACTCCTCAAAGTATCTTAAAAAGAAAGTGATAAGCAGATTACGGATATGCATTCCATCAACATCCGCATCTGTGGCAATTACTACTTTATTATATCTCAGCTCTTCAATACTATTTTCAATACCAAGAGCCCGCATAATATTATAAAGTTCCTCATTTTTATATATTGCGTCCCGTTTTGCATCAAAACAGTTTAAAGGTTTACCTTTTAGCGAAAAAATAGCCTGAGTGTAAACATCCCTTGACTGTACCATAGCACCACCTGCGGAATCCCCTTCAGTTATAAAAATAAGAGTATCATCCCTAAGGTCCTTCTTTTTTTTCCCAGGATTTTCATCACTAAAATGAACCTTACAATCAGTGAGTTTGGGTATGCGAATAGCAACTTTTCTTGCTCTCTCTTTTGCTTGCTTCTTTATAGACGAAAGCTCTTTTCTTAGCTTTTCATTCTGTTTTATTTTATCTAGAAGTTTTTCCGCATCCTGAGGATTTTTATGCAACCATAAAACAACCTGATCTTTAATTTCTTTTAAAACCCAGCTTCTGACATCTGTTGAGCCTAACTTATTTTTTGTCTGACTTTCAAAAACAGGATCTTTAACTTTAACAGCTATAGCGCCAACTATTCCGTCTCTCACATCTGAGCCGGCAAAGTTCTTTTTAGTAAACTCATTGATTCCTTTTAATATACCTTCTCTAAAAGCACTTTCATGAGTACCGCCATCGTTGGTGTGCTGACCGTTAACAAAGCTAAAATAGTTTTCACCATATGCATGAGTATGTGTAAAGGCAAACTCAACTTTAGCTCCGCTATACGTCACACTGTCATAGATAGTTCGCTCGTCCCCAATCTCACGGTCAAGAAGATCCTGCAAACCGTTTGCACTAAAAAACTTCTTGCCATTATAATTAATTGTCAGACCACGATTAAGATAGCTGTAATAATTGAGCCGATGCTCAATAAACTCATCTTTCCATGTGTAGACATCAAAAATTTCAGGATCAGGAGTAAATCTAACATAAGTACCATTTTTTTCTTTGCTGTTGGAACCTGACTGCTCCTCAAGTTTGCCACCACGCTGAAAAAGAGCTCTTTTATATTTGCCATCACGATAGCTGATAACCTCAAAAGAGCTAGATAACGCATTAACAGCCTTGGTGCCAACACCATTCAATCCAACAGAAAATTGAAAAACATCATCATTATACTTTGCACCTGTATTAATTTCACTAACACATTCAACAACTTTGCCAAGGGGTATTCCCCGGCCATAATCCCTGATCGAAACAGTATCTCCCTCAAGCTTGACATCTATCTTCTTACCGTTACCCATTATGAACTCATCAATACTATTATCGATTACCTCTTTAATCATAACGTAGATACCGTCAGACGGGTTACTGCCATTACCTATTCGACCAATATACATACCGGTTCGTTTTCTAATATGCTGTAGAGCATCAAGAGTCTGAACCGAATTTTCATCATATGCCACTTTTGTTGTTACCATAACAGCTATATTCCTCCTGAACAGATGACGAGTAGTCAATCTCTATATTCAGTATCACTACTGCACATCCATTTCAAGGAACATTTGAACTCTTTTTACTTACATAGAAAGAGATGTAAAACGGGGAAAAACAGGGACGGAGGATATTAAATCAAACAGTCAAACAGGGATGGTAAACAGGGACGGAGGATGTTAAAAGGGTGGCACGTGCC
>JAFGVO010000172.1 GCA_016937935.1 Deltaproteobacteria bacterium
CTGCTGTTTCACATGACTATGTCCTGTCTGTTTACCAGTATTTCTTAGAATGTTTCAAAGATCACTTTTGAACTGAATTGCTAATTATTGGTTTGAAACAGTCTGAGCAGCAAGTTTAGCCTGAGGACCATCTGGATATAATGCAATATATTTTGTCGCTGTATCAATTGCACTATCTTTTTGATTAGAACGCAATTCTGATTCCAGCAAGCGTCCCAAAGCTTCTCTTTTTAATGTAGAATTTCCCTTTGATTCTAAAAGATAAATTTTAAGCCACTTAGATGCATTTAAAAAATCTTTTTTATTATCAAAAGCAATTTTACCCATTAGATAAGCGCTTGTTGATGCGGCAGAACTGCTTTTAAATCTCGTACGGATTGCACTGTATGTATCAAAGGCTCTCTGCCAGTTTCCAGTAAGTCTTGCGGCATCACCAAGTGCCATCAAATCATCCTGTCCTCTCATTTTGTATACAGAATTAAAACCCATATTTTCAGCTTCATTTATAATCTGTAAAAATTGACCTTTATTTGAAAGCTCAACCCACGAAGATGTATCTAAAAGCATATCATCTGATTTTTCAGATTTTTTAACTCGTCTTATGGATTTATTCTCTGCTGAATTTTTATCACCTATACTATCTTTAATTATTGAATTAATACGGCTTACTTCTACCTGCTCTGCATCTGAATCTTCAGGTGATAGTATTTCAAGACGACCAGCCATAACATTTGCACTCAAACTCTCACTGGCGGTAACATTTCTCCCGTCACGCACCATGGGACCGGTTACATAAACACGACCTCTGATCATGTTAATATTAAAATCACCCGAATCAGGATTCCATGAAATATCAAACACAGTTCCAATAACATTTACTTTGTATGGACCAGCATCAATTAACCACTTTGTATCTTTATGATGAACAACTGAAACCTTTGCACTCCCGCTTTCAAGTAGAAAATGTGCTATGTGATGCGACTGGTTTAAAACCCTTGCAGTTGCACCATCATTAAGAGTTACAGTTGATCCGTCTTCAAAAGATATAATACCGGATTTTCCATTGTGAGCAGTTATCCACTCACCAGAGCGGGGAGTTGCAACTCCATTTTCACTTTTGAAAGCCACAAAAGAACCGCCATTATCAAATGGCAACATTACAATAACACCAATAAACAATAATGATAACAAGGCCGCTGCAATTAATATGGGTCTCTTATAATTTTGCCGTGAAGAACTTTCCTGTTCAATTTCATCAAATAGCCTACTCCTGACTATTTCAAAATCATCAACGAATGCATCCCTTTTTTCAAGGGCATCGTCCTGAAGTTCACTTATCTTTTTTCCAAACTGTTCCAAGGACATAACTAGTTCCTCCCAAAACCGTTACTATTCATAAACTCTACAAGCAGAGGATATTTTTTAGCCAACACATTAAACCTCTGCTTTGCTTTATTTAATCTTCTTTTAATTGTTGCCAGAGACACATTGCACGCCTGCGCTGCATCCATAAGAGTCATTCCATCAATTATTCTTAAAGAAAATGCAATTCTATCATTTGCAGACATTTCATCGAGGACTTCATAAACCTGCTTTAAGACTCTTGAATTTTCACCATTATCAGTCTCAACGACCTGTTCGGGAAGTTCATCAGAAGGCAAAAAGATTAACCACTTTTTTCTCTTCTTTTTTCGAATATACGCAATTACAGTATAAATTGTCACACTTGTCAGCCATGATTTTAGCTTTTTCCCATCTCGTAATCCGCCAATACTTTGAAAAGCTTCAATAAATACATTATGAAGATGATCCTGCAAATCCACATTTGTTCCTAATGTTTTAACAATAACCCCCCTTACATGCCCCGCATATCTTTCATATAAAACTTCCTTTGAACCTGCCTGATTGGCTTTCAAAGCCACAAGAAGTGCCTCATCATCTCCAATAAAAGGAACTTGGTTTGTATTTATATTACTTTTTTCTGTTATTGCAGTTATCACAAATCACCAGGTTTTCTTTATGAGAATTTTCTAATCTCATATATTTAGTGAAATCTGTTATAAAACATAGCTCACAAATATTACAAAAACAGGAAATAAAATTTATTAAATGGTTCCAATTCCAGTATCAATGGAAACCCGCATCCACCTGGAAAGATGAAAGTGCTCTTCTAAAAATTTTAAAAGATTCATTATATCATTAACTGAAAGCGGCGGGTCAGATACAAGAGAGTCTCTTTTTCGCAGTTCATAAAAATCAATGTCTTCAACGTCCTGTCCATTTAACCTGAAACTATCAATACATTCCTGGGCAAGAAGACCATATCCGCAAAGTGTAGGATGCATTCCATCAAGACTGAACAGGCCTCCCTCCACAATTGCCCCTTCATCATTAACATTTAAAAATCGGCCATCCAGATCTTTAATTGCATCCGGAAGAACAATTGGAGGATCTCCTCTATATTTATCGTACCACGCGGAATCTACAACTTTGTGAAAATCAATTACAGTATAGCCTCTATCAACTGCTATTTCTTTTATTGCTAAATTATATCTATTAATTATCTCATCAATCTCTTTTGCTTCAAGCCCTGTAATATATCTGTCCTTTAAAGGATTAAAATGTTCTTTGGAGACCCATGGTTTAACATAATAATCAAAAAAATCGTTATGTCCCGGCCCTCTGGTTCCATCATCCATCAATCCCTTTGCAAGAGGCATTGCCAAAACAGGAGGAACTGTGCAAACATAGACATTCTCACAATCTATTGCATCAATTTTATCAGCAACTTTTAAATACTCAGCTTTAAACAGTTCACTGCTCCAAAGAGTAAATGAAGAGTCCGGCCCGGGACTTGTCTCATAAGCCTGTTTGATGAATAGCTTGAAAACTGTATTGAGACAGTTATTAGCTCCCGTACACAACAAGAGATTTTCAATTCTGCCATCTCTGTCTTTTATTTTCTGTACAACATCAAGTTGAGTATCACTCTTTCTAGAACTTTTAAAAGCAGGATTCAATACTGACCTGGCAAGGCGCAGCCAGCCAAATGATGGCGGCTGAAAAAAATCATCCCTTGAACCTTCAATCATTTTTTTACAGTAATCAGAGTTAATATCGTAACTGTCCGCAACCTGAAAACCAAAAACTCCAAGGTTATTATATAAAATATCATTTGAAAGTGGAAGTGAACCGCTTCCTTTCTCCCAGTAATTCTCAATTTTTTCTAAAAGTGATGCAGTGTAGACTCCAACAGCAGGCCACTCCCACAATGATATATGTGCACCAAAACGACGTTCCAGTTTTCGGGACAACCATTCAAGATTTACAGGAATCCCTCCCATAACATCAAAATCAGGTGTTGAAAATTCACTATCTTTCAAACCGAGACTTTTAGCCAGCATATATACAAATGAATGTTTGGAATTACTGCTTGCAAGGGACATGGCTCCTTGTACAAGTGAATCTCCAATGGCTACAAGTTTTGCCAAAACCCCTCCAAAAATAAAAAATCAGGATTCGCTATTTTCTTTTAATGCCTGAGCCTGAAAATAAGCCCTGACCTCATTGAGAAAATCTTCCATTTCTCCTGCAATTATTGAATCAAGCTTATGTACTGTAAGGCCGGCTCTGTGATCTGTAATACGTCCCTGGGGATAATTGTATGTTCTAATACGTTGTGAACGATCACCGCTTCCAACCTGACTTTTACGATTTTCAGATCTTTCGGCATCTAATTCTGACTGCAATTTATCATACAGTCTGGCTCTTAAAACTGTCATTGCCTTAGCTTTGTTTTTATGCTGAGATTTTTCATCCTGACAAATTACCACCAGTCCCGTAGGAAGATGAGTGATTCTCACAGCAGAATCCGTTGTATTAACACACTGACCACCGGGGCCGCTTGCTCTCATTACATCTATTCTCAAGTCCTTGGCTTCATCAATATCAACTTCAACCTCTTCAGCTTCTGGAAGAACAGCAACAGTACATGCTGAGGTATGAACCCTTCCCTGACTTTCTGTTGCAGGAACCCGCTGAACACGATGAACACCACTCTCATATTTAAGATTAGAAAAAACCTGTTTTCCTGAAATTGAAGCGATAACTTCTTTAAAACCGCCACCGTCACTATTTGAAGAACTCAAAATATCAATTTTCCAGTTTCTAAGCTCAGCATAACGTGTATACATTCTAAAAATATCTGCTGCAAAAAGAGCGGCTTCATCACCACCTGTACCTGCACGAACTTCAATAATAACATTTTTAGAATCGTTAGGATCTTTAGGCAGCAAAAGTAATTGAAGTTCTTTCTCAAGACGCCCTTTTTTTGCTGTCAGCTCAGGAAGTTCCATCTCGGCAAGCTCTTTTAATTCAGCATCATCCGACTCAAATGACTCTTTACATTCATCTATCTCGGCAACTACTTTTTTGAACTCTCTAAAAACGGGAATAAGTTCTTCAATTTCAGCCCTCTGCCTTGAAAGAGCTGTAAATTCTTTTCTATTTGAAATAATATCAGGATCACAAAGTTTCTGCTCTATTTCCTCATATTTATCTTCAACTCTTAAAAGTTTATCGTAAAGAATCACTGTCTATATCCTTATGTTTTAATAATTAAACTGGACGTAAATTTTCAGATTTTTCACAAAAATCTGAAAAATCCTTAAAAACAAGTGGCTCATCATCATCAGCGATCTCTTTACCAACACTTTCACGCCATAAAGAGGTTCTTAATGATGTAAGAGATATCTCAAGCTGATCATCTGTCGGCTGTTTGGTAGTCAACAACTGCATAAACATTCCAGGCCAGATAAGTGGTTTTATTAATGGAGATGATAGATGTTTACCAGCATAGCGATTAAACTCATATGCAATACCGGCAACAGGAATAAGAAGTGGAAGTTTAGCAAGCACAAGCAAGAGGTGTGTATAAAATGGTTTATTTTCACCTGGTTTTAATACATCAGGCAAAAATGGCAGAACAATAGCTGAGACAACCATAAAAATAAGAATCACCACCATAAGAAAAGATGTACCGCATCTAGGATGAAGCCTTGATTTTTTGCGGGCATTCTCTACTGTTAATTCTTCACCATCTTCATATGTATAAATAGCCATATGCTCAGCGCCATGATACATAAATACTCTTCTTATATCTTTTAAAAGACCTATCAGTGCTATATATCCAATAAAAAGAACAACCTTAACAAGACCGTCAACCATATGATAATAAATATCATCTACAGTCCAGTCTGTTCCCGTAAGGAACTTGCCGGAATAAGTGGCAACCATATGAGGCAAAAATTTAAACAGAGCAATTGCAAAAACAATACTGAGCAACATGGGAAAAACCATCTGAACCCAGCTCATCTCTCCTCCTGAATCCTTTGCATTCTCATCTTCAGGCATTGCTTCAGATGCAGAAAAATTCAGCGCCTGCATTCCGTTCATCATGGCTTCAATCATTACAACTGTACCTCTGAAAAACGGCCATTTTAAAAATTTATACTTATCCCAGATTGAGTGCCAGATAGCCTCTTTTACAACAATTTCTTTATTGGGACGACGGACGGCAACTGCAAGGCTGACGGGAGACCGCATCATTACCCCTTCTAATACGGCCTGTCCTCCAACATTGACTTTTTTATCCATTTAAACATCTCTCCGTAAGGACAAAAGGGGCTGTACAGAAAAAACTCTGCACAAAAAATTTGCTATTTACCAGAGGTAACAGCCTTATCCCCGTATTTACGTCTAAATCTTTCGATTCTTCCTGCGGAGTCAACAAGCTTCTGCTTGCCTGTGTAAAAAGGATGGCATTCTGAACAAATCTCCACTGAGAAATTTTCACTTTTCGTTGATTTAGTTGCAATAACATTGCCACACGCACATGTTACTGTAACTGCCTTATAATCTGGATGTATTCCTTGTTTCATTTTATCTCCCTTATACCGATCTGACGAATTTGGCCAAACCAAAGGTATATGCTTTCTACTGATTCATAGACTCCAGGAAATCCTGGTTAGTTTTAGTTCTGCGAAGTTTATCCAGCAAAAATTCCATTGAGTCAATAACATTCAGCGGATGTAACAACTGACGAAGCAGCCATACTCTCTGAAGTACAAAATCTTCTAATAATAGTTCCTCTTTACGAGTTGAAGAACGATTAATATCCATACATGGGAAGATTCTTTTCTCCATAAGTTTACGATCGAGATGAATTTCACTGTTACCGGTACCTTTGAACTCTTCAAAAATAACCTCGTCCATTCTGGAACCTGTATCAACAAGTGCTGTTGCAATGATTGTAAGACTTCCTCCGCCTTCAATATTACGGGCTGCACCAAAAAATCTTTTGGGTTTATGAAGAGCATTGGAGTCAACACCACCGGAAAGAATTTTTCCTGATGGAGGAACAACAGTATTGTAAGCACGTGCCAGACGTGTAATTGAGTCAAGAAGAATAACAACATCTTCATTGTGCTCAACAAGACGTTTCGCTTTTTCAATTACCATTTCTGCAACCTGTACGTGTCTTTGAGCAGGCTCGTCAAATGTAGAACTGACAACCTCGCCATTAACACTTCTTGCCATATCAGTAACCTCTTCAGGACGCTCGTCAATAAGAAGAACGTGAAGTTTTACCTCAGGATGATTTTCAGAAATAGAATTTGCTATCTGCTGAAGAAGAACTGTTTTACCTGCACGAGGAGGAGAAACAATCAGGCAGCGCTGACCTTTTCCAATTGGTACAAGCAAATCAATAATTCGTGTTGAATCATTTGGATTATTAGGAGTCTCCATCTGAAATCTTGATTCAGGATAGAGAGGTGTAAGATTGTCAAACAGAATCTTCGACTGGGCAACTTCAGGAGCTTCGCCATTAATATTTTCAACTTTCAATAAAGCGAAATATCTCTCAGAATCTTTAGGAGGACGAATATTACCTGCTACAATATCACCTGTACGAAGAGTAAATCTTCTAATCTGTGAAGGAGACACATATATATCATCCGGACCTGGCAGATAGTTATAATCAGGAGATCTTAAAAAACCAAAACCATCAGGAAGTACTTCTAAAATGCCTTCCCCGGTAATGGCGCCGCCATCCCTTTCGGATTCAGTCTTTAAAAGCTGAAAAATTAATTCCTGTTTACGCATGCCCGCAACGCCATCGATTCCTAAATCTGTGGCCATATGGGCTAACTCAGACACGGGTTTGTTTTTTAAATCCCTAAGATGCATTTGATTCCTCTCATTTAACCTTTTTTTATATTATTTGTTACATTCTTCTTAATAATGTAAGTGTATCGAACTTTTTAGAATGAACAGATTGTCCTATTTTTCGCTTGCCGGCATTTTCTCATCATATTTATTTTTGGAAGACCATGCAACCGGTGTGAAATATTTGAATGAGTACTTATTGCTATTATAATCACTTGTCAAGAACAAAGGACCATTTTTTTTAAATTATAATTATTTTTACCTGTTTTATCTGTTTTTTTAAATAAAAGCACAGTATATTTTTTCATAAAAGGTCCATAACATAATACGAAATGGGTTAAAAAATGCAACAAACAGTAAAAAATAATTTATTAAAATTTTCATTTTCAATACTAATACTAATGATATTTTTATCTTCTCTGTGTTCATGTGCTGAAAAAGACACCAAGGATAAAAGTACTTCTGCTCCAATATCTCAAAAGCTTTGTAAAATGATTGATTTAGGAGAGGCCTCAGACCTAATTGAAAAAAAAGATATTCCAGATAATCAATACTGCAAAATTGGTGGAATATCTGATCCCAGAATTCTTATGTGGCAGGATATGACTACATCTAAAATATATTTTGCAACTAAAGTTATGGGTGCACAAGGCCGGCTTTTTTATATGCAGGAGCTTAATCCCGGAGAGAAACCAGCTTTAAAAGAGGGTTTTGAAGGAACAATTACCAAATGGTCTTCAATTGATAAAACACTCTCCCAATCAATGGCTGAGCAGTTTAAAAATAAATGGGATGTAACAATTACTCCTGCTGATACTTATATAATAATGGGAAACAAAAAACCGGATGGCTGTTCTAAATAGACCCCAACACCTTCTCTTCATAAAATAAGGATGAAATGATATGGTAAAATCAAAACCAGATAAAGATGAACCGGGGTTTGGTGCATTAAAAATAATAGCCGCAGTATTTATCGCATTAATAATCGGAGTCTCAATCCTTGGTAAAGTGTCAGGACTTGACAAAAAAAACAGAGGGACTCTTGTTCAGGATGAAGTCTGCACCACTTCTCAGAAGTGCTCTTTAGGATACAGATGTTATGACTTTCAAAATACTTCATTAAAATGCCACAAAAAGTGCAGCGAGAATAATGATTGTCCTGCAGGATACGACTGTAAAACTGCAGTTCAGGCATCAAGAAAAAAGATTAAAACTGCAAGAATGTGTGTGTCACATGTGGATCTCTAATTTTACAGCTATTATTATACTTATTTTTAACGGAATAATAATCATGTCTTCATGCACCGATAAAAGAAGTGCTGAGCCTAAAACTATTGCAAAATCAGATAAACAGAACGTTTTAAAAAAATCGAAACAAGAAAATAACAATAAAACTACTTTAAAAAAACATTCTGATAACACTGAGGTAATAAATGACTCTAAAGCGGAATCACTAAAAGAACTTCTTCAGAGGCCATCATTTATAAGGTATTCAACCCCGGGAATGATAAGATACTCAATTGAATTAAATGCTCCAATCTCCTCTATTGCATGGAGCCCTCTTGCCGGATTATCTGTTTCAGCAGGCAGTGATATACACAATATTACAAGTAAAGGCCTTGATAGATGGTACATTAATGCCGGTGTAAACCATACTGTATACGTTGCAAACAATCAGGAAATTATCTGGTCAAAAGATTTTAACACTCTTTTTCAGATTATTAAAAATGGCAGAACAGGATGGAAGAAGGATTGGGATTTACGCCCGTTATACAGCGATAATGAACTCTATTTAACCGATGCATCAAATATTTCAGCAATTGACGAGAAGGGTTCACAAAAATGGATTATATCAATTGATGAGGCACGTGAAATTGACACACTTTTTCAATGCAGCAAAGGAACAATGTTTCATGGAAGACGAGGCAAAATAAGTATTGCAGCATTAGTGTCACCTTCCGGGGCACTTGTGGAACAATATGAGTTACCCATAGCAAGCATCCTTTTAGGTGTTTCTAGAAACGCTCTTCCAATTGTGTTATCGGGAGAAGAGAGTGAGCATGAACTATTTGAAATAAATAATAGAGGAGAAAAAATATGGAGCCACAAAGTTGACTCTGTTCCCCTTTTTAAAAAAACAGATGAAGGCTACATTCTTGCAATTCCAAAAGCCACTGACCCAATCCGCATTGTACAGCTAAACTTTGAAGGTAAAGTTATATACAATAAAGAAATACCTGTTTCGGGAAGAGCGGCCTCACTTAATGTATTTGATATGGATGATAACAGCAGCATGATTGCAATTTGCAAGGATCTTTCTAGCCCATGTACAAATAAAAATGGTAACAGGGGACCGTTTAATACGGTTATTTTAAAAAAGGGAAACAATTTTTCGGTTATGGAGCGAGTTGTACAGGGGCATATTAATATAACAGAGGTAGCAGATGGATTCGTTGTAGCAGTTTCAAGAAATGACAATGAGACAGAACTTACAAAAAAAGACAGACATGGCTCAATTTTATGGACAGTGAGAATACCCGGACGCTTTTCTGCAGGCCCATATACGGGTCCTTATGGAGGTATCTACATTGGAACCTGCAAAGGTTGGAACTGTATGCCGCCTTATAATTTTATTTCTGTCACTGCCTCAAAAGACCAGGATAAGGATGAAGACCCAAAACAGCAGCAAATGGAGAATGAACATGATAAATCCGAATGAAAAAAATATTTTTATGGGACAGATTGGTCACGATAAAGACCTATTAGAGGAACTCACCTCAATATGCAAAGATAACAACATAACTCTTGGAAAAATTGAAGCCATTGGTGCAGTCCAAAAAGGTGAAGTTGGATATTATGACCAGAAAGAAAAAATTTATTTAACAAACTCATTTAATGCTCCAATGGAAATTTTAACATGCAATGGTAATATATCACTTTTAAACGAAACCCCTATGGTGCATGCCCATATTACCTTTGCAAACAGAGATGGAAGCACATGTGGAGGACACCTGTTAACAGGAACAAAGGTTTTCGCCTGTGAATATATAATTTACCAGTTCACAAACGCAACATCCTTAAATAGAACCAAAGAAAAAATCACAGGCCTCAACCTTTGGAAATAGATATTCTTATTTGGATTTCAAACCGTATGAATCAAATTTTTTAACAACTTTATCCATCTGTTCGTCTGATAAAACTGGAGGAACATCTGTTATTGACAGAAGTTTTAAATACATTTTTGCAAGAGTCTCTATTTCAACAGCAAGCCAGAGTGCTTTTTCGAGATTGACTTCTGCGGCTATCATTCCATGATGCTGAAGTAAAATGGCTTTACTCTCTTTTATCCCCTGCTCCACATACATAGATAGTTCTTCAGTTCCAAAAGTCGCATATGGAACACATGGAACATAATTTTTACCAGTGGCAGCTACCATGTAATGCACCGCAGGGATATTTTTGTTTAAAATTGAAACCGCAGTTGCATTTACAGCATGATTATGAACTACAGCATTTATATCATTGCGACTTTTGTAACATGCAAGATGAAACTTATACTCACTTGAAGGGCTTTTCCTCTCTTCAAATGTTTCATCAATATCAACAAAAACAATATCATCAACATTCATATGTTCGTAAGCAACCCCGGTAGGCGTTATTAACATTCCTGTTTCGTACCTGACACTAACATTTCCAGACGTCCCCTGATTAAGCCCTTTGGCTTCCATTAAAAGACATGTCTCAATAATCTGTTCTGATAATTTTTTCCGCTGCATATATCTCTCTTTTTTAGTTAAAAAATTTACAGTAAAACTATTAACCCATAAAAAGTGTAATGAACAAGAATAAATATTCTCAAATATTTGCCTACCTGCAGTAAATTACAGTAACAATATATCAATAGCAAACTGCTGACAGTAATGCAGTTATAAACGGAGACATGTTTGGAAAACCAGATAATAATTTTAATCATTTACTTGGCCGGTATTTTTACAATCTCTATTTTTACAATAAAATTCTGGTGGAAGAGTAATAGTCAGAAAAGAAGAATTAAAAATAGTCGTATAAAGGGAAAAAAGGGAGAAGATCGCGCTGTCGACTATCTTAGGAAAAATGGATACACCGTGGAGGAACAGGTTGCTCTTTCTGAAACAATTTTAATAGATAACAAACCCTTAAAATTTGGAATCCGACCGGATATTATTGCGACTATTGGAAGAGAACGCTGGGTCATAGATGTAAAAACCGGAAAAAGTGCCAACCTTAAAAATGATCATACCAGACGGCAGCTTCGTGAATATGCGGCATATTTTCCTAACTTTAAAATTGGACTGATAAATGGTGACAAGGGGAAGCTCAAACTGCAAGAAGTGGATTTCACTTTAACTAATTTTAAATTATCAAATATAACTATTAATCTTTTTGTAACTTTTATATTGGGATTAATAACAGGTGCGCTTATCACTCTGCAGCTAACGAACTAACATTTTAATTATAAATAAATTTTTACAGTTTTGTTTTATCTGGAAATACTATAAAATTACTATCTTGCAGTATGTTTTTTACTGCATAGACAGATATTATCAATTTACTTTGATTATTTTCAAACAAGGCACGTCAAATTGTATATGAATCTGAATATTTTAAAAAATATGTTAATGTTATTCAACCTTTGTAAATAACCATATGAAAAACACACTTTTTTTAACAACTCTATTATCTTTGCTTTTTACAGTAACAGCCTATGCAGATGCCCGTACAGATTATTTAATCAATATGCTCCAGAACGGGAGCAGTTACAGAGTTAAAGTACAGGCAGCCGAAAGCCTCGGCAGACTGAAAAGTACAGAAGCACTGCCATCATTACTGGATGCTTTAAAAGATAAATCCCAACCAGTTGTAATTGCTGCAGCCTCTGCACTAATGAAAATAGGCAATCCTTCTGTTATTCCACAATTACAAGAGGCCAGAAAGAAAAATCAAAACAGCGCTGTTAAATCACAGCTGACTGCAGCAATAAATGAGCTAAGCAGTATTCAGTCAAATAGTGCAAATGAATCATTATCGACAATTACATCTTCAGCGTACTCATTTCTTGTAAAAGTCGACGACATGGGGAACTCATCATCATCAAAAAGAACAGATATCACGGCAGTTCTAAAAAATATTGTTACACAAGCCCTTCAAAAGAGGCCAGGTATCGATATTCAACCAGCTAAAATGGCTCCCAAACAGATTAAAAAGATAATTAAATCAGGAAAAAAATCTTTTATACTTTCCGGATCAATTATAAAACTTGAACGTGAAAACAATTTTATAGTAGTAAATATTACTTTAAATGTTTTCTCAAATCCTTCCTACAATCTGATAATGATGCCTGCGGGAGAGATAAAAGTCCCAATAGGAACTGATTCCAGTATAGATATAAAAAAAGCTGAAGAAAAGGCAATGGCTCAATTAGTTGACAATTTAATAGGCAAAATTCTTGAAGCTGCACCAAACGTGTTATAATTAAATAAAAGACGTTTTAAACAAGGGAGCTTATAATGAATTCCAATACGGAATCAACCAAACCTAAAATTCATACACGAAGTGTAAAAAATTTTTTAATAGAACCGGCCTTTCAGCTTAAATGGGTTGCCCGTGTAGCTATTGTAACAACATTGATAACTTCAACAATGAGCTTTTTCATTTACAAAACATTAAAAGAAACTATTGATCTAGTTACAGTTCAGACCCTTGGAGTTACAAATCTCACAAAACAGGCTCAGCAGCTAATTATCAATCAGGGTAACCATGACAAAACAACAACTCTCATATTTCTGGTTTCAACTATAGTTATTCTTGTAATTCTTTTAAGCTCTCTTACAATTGTTGTAACCCATAAAGTTGCAGGACCTGTTTTTAAAATTAAAAAACTATTGGGCACAATCAACGATACTCATCTTCAGCTTTATGAACACCTCAGAAAAGGTGATGAACTTCATGATATTTATGAAGAATTTAATAGAATGTTAGTTCGATTAAGAGAAGGACGGGATAGTGATATTAAACTAATTGATGAACTCTTAAACGAGCTTGAAAATCACAGTATTCCAAAAGAAAAAATTAAACCTCTTGAGCAGATGCTTGAAAGATATTTTAATAGTGTAAAACTAGACAAATAATTAGAGGACCTGAGCTATTAATGCATCAAGCTTTGGCCTTGGAGCCGCTCCAATTAAAGACCCCATTGGTATTCCATTTTTAAAAACTATTACAGTTGGAACTGATCTGATGCCAAATTTATTCGCAGCAGCTGGAGCCTGCTGAATATCAACATAACAAAACTTTACTTTACCCTTGTAGCTATCAACCATACCATCAAGAGTTATACCCAGGCCTTTGCAGGGAGCACACCATGTGGCACCAAAATCCACTAGAACAGGAATATCTGATTTTTCAACTTCAGTAACAAATTGAGCATCATTTACATTAACTAATTTTTCAGCCATATCATCTCCTTATTTACAAATTTACAATTTTTTTTAAATTTATTTACCAATATCTATAGACAATAAACAGACAATATTGTCAATCAGTCTTGTACAAAGTCAAACATTTATAGAATTGATTACATCAACCATATTAATTGGTTTTGTGTAAAAATAATGAATTAGACCTGATTCAAGATAAGGTAGAAAAATCGATTGATCTCTTGCTAAAACCATAATTCTTTTTATCCCTGGAAAATTACCTGCAACCTGTTCAAGTAGCCATATTCCATTATAACCCGGCATATCAAAATCGGTAATAATTGCATCAAAGCCTCCAGTCATTAATGATACGGCCGCATTCTCTGCACCATTTGCAGTTGCAATATCAAAATATAGTCCTAATTGTCGTTTTTCTGAACGCAAGACGAAGGCATCATCATCAACAAGTAAAACGCTCTTTTTAAAAGAACCTCTTCTACTGGTTAACTGTTCACTTTTTAAAGCTGTTATAATGTCAGACACCATAACTTCCCCTTTTTTAGGATTTAACAATATAAAGATAACATGAACCGATGTACAGTGCCAAGTTTTAAGCTGAAGTTCCCGGAGCGATTTCCCTGAAAATGCAAAAAAAACGAGTATTTGGTTTCGATTTGCATGTGATTTTGTAGCCATGTAAAA